>DASQRX010000092.1:0-23516 GCA_035642635.1 Xanthobacteraceae bacterium | reverse complement strand
GTCATGGGTGACCTCCCCCAGATTAGTTTTGTTTCGGGCTGCGCCAAAGCGGCGGCGTCTTCGACGCCAAGCAACCCATCGCGCAGCGTAATCGGGGGGCGGACCGCTGTCTGTCCGCCAGAGGTCGTAAGTCAAAAGTCTACGTACGAGGCTATTACCCGAAGAACGGCCAGCGATGGCCGGCTGGAAATCGTTCCCCCGCCGGATCGGCCGCTGCCGCCGCCGGCGCCGACTTATTACCGGAGCTGGTCATCCAGCTCGGGCAACACCGCCCCGGTAACGATCATGCCGCCACCTTTACACGGGGTTCGGCGGGGGCGGCCGCCGCCACGGACACGGTCCGAAACCGCCGGGACCGTCACCAAAGGGACCGTAACTTTTTGTCCGGCAGGTCGCGCAACGGCTTGCCCATCCGCCTCCTCGCGGGGGCAAAGTCAGTAGCAAGGCAGTAGGGAGTTCACATGTCTTTCCACCGCGTTGTCTTTGTGGCGCTCGCCACATTGTTCACAGTCGGCATGACGTCGATGGCGTCTGCCGGCTGTTGCGATTGGGGCTATGCCGCCCCTGTTTCCTATGCGCAGGTCGCGCCCGTCGGGTATGGCGGTTGCGGCGGCTGCGGTGCGCCGACGGCGGCCGTGGCTTATTCAGTGCCGGTCGCACCGGCTCCGATTGCTGTCAACACTTGCTGCGGCAGTGCGTGGGGCGACACCTCTTATTGGGGCGGTCGCAGTTGCTGCGGCAACAACTGGGGTGCGAGCCTGAACACAATTGGTTGGGGAGGTGGTTGCGGCAATTGCGGCTCGGTTGGTTGGGGCGGCGGTTGCGGCAATTGCGGCTGGACTCCCGGCCGCTGCAACAGCTGCGGCGTTTCCACGCTTTATGTGGTCAATCAGGGTCCGGACTATTCGGGTCCCGGCCTGATGCGGCCCTACGCGACCTATTCACCGGATACGGCTTATGCGCCTGCCGCCAACTATCCCTACGTTCCGGGATATGGCTACGGCCCGGCGCCGGTTGCTCAGCCGTATTACAACCATCTCTACTATCATCCGCACTACGCCTATCGGGCGCCGATGTATGGCCATTACGGCCTGGGGCCGCGCTTCTATCGTCCCGGCTGGAGACACTACTAAACCGTTCCGGCGTGTACCGTTAGAAACTGCGAAGGCCCGCGCGTTGCGGGCCTTCTTCTTTCGAGCCTGATTCGGAAAAGTGGAAAGCGGTTTTCCGAAAAGATCATGGTCTAGCGCGTCGCGCGCGCCGCAATGTGGAGGGCGAGCGCAGCGGCGTTCGACACGTTGAGGCTTTTGATCGCGCCGGGAAGATCGAGCCGCGCCAGGCGGTCGCAGGTTTCGCCGGTCAATTGCCGCAATCCCTTGCCCTCGGCGCCGAGCACGAGCGCCAGCGGCGCGCGAAGCTCGATCGCGGCGAGATCATCCGGTGCGTTTGAGTCCAATCCGACGGTGAGGAAGCCGCGCTCCTTCAGGCCGGCGAGCGCGCGCGCGAGATTTTGCACGATGACGATCGGCACCAGTTCGAGCGCGCCGGAAGCGGATTTGGCGAGGACGCCGGTTGCGTCAGGACTGTGACGCGCGGTGGTGACGATAGCGGCGACAGCGAAGGCCGCGGCGGTGCGCAGGATCGCTCCGACATTGTGCGGATCGGTGATCTGATCGAGCACCAGCACGATGCCGGCCGCCGGCAGCTCCTCGATCGCGGGCGAGGGCAGGGGATCGGCTTCGGCGAGAAGCCCCTGGTGCACGGCGTCTGGCGTCAGCCGTGCCGCGAGCGCATCGGGCCGCACCAGTTCGGGCGTGACGCGAAGCGTGGTGCCTTCCTCGGCGAGACGCCGCAGCGCATTTTCGGTCGCCAAGAGCCGCCGGATGTGACGCGCCGGATTGGCCAGCGCCGCCGTGACGGTGTGCCAGCCGTAGAGGATAACGTCGGTCGACGCGCCGTCCGGCCGCTCGCGCCGGGCGTCCGGGCGCGTACGTCCGCCACGATAGGGCCCGCCCGGCTTGCCATAGGGCTTACCTGACCGCTTATCCGCCCGTTTGCCTTGCCATTTTGGTTCGCGCATGGCCGCTTCTGTCACGCAGTTTCGGCGATGGCAATTCGCCCGTTTTCGATTGACTAGTCCAAAAGCGCCAACCATATAGCGCCCTCGGCTGGCCCGCCGGCCAAGGTGCTCTATAGATGGCGCTCTGTGCTTGGCCATCGCCTGGTTGCGGGGGAGTGTCCCGAGTGGCAAAGGGGGCGGACTGTAAATCCGCTGGCTTACGCCTTCGTAGGTTCGAGTCCTACCTCCCCCACCACAACCAATTCACGTAGTCCTGGCTAGTACCTTGCAAGTCAACTTTCTTACAAACTTCCTTGCAAATGAACTTCCCGGCCGGTCAGCGCGTCAAAAACGTGCATGCCTATTGTCTTACCCACCGATCCGTCCGGTAACGACCTGCTCCGCTACGTGATCGCCGGATACGCCGTGGTCGGCGTTGCGTTGCTGATCGCTTGGGCTTTCACCAGACTTGGCAAAGAGCGCCAAGACAAGTGGAAAACATTCGGAGACTTTTTGATCTACCTTTTTGTCGTCGGCGTTTTCGGGAGAGGCATTATTGGCGCTATTATTGTGTCTTGGGACGTACCAGACATCTGGCACCAACCGCTCGGCACCCTGACGCTAAGTGAGATTGCACCCAACATCGCCAAACTCGCAGTTTTATTCATGGCCGGCTCTTTCTGTGTTGACGTTATCTTTCACCGGTGACGAAGGAAGGCCGAGCGCGCGTCCTCCCTTGCGTTTCCGCTCGCGCGAAGTGCTTTGACGCCAATCAACAGTATGACCGGACCGCAATTTTCACTGTGATACTCTTTGCCTCAGTTGGCCCCGCGCTCGTGGTGGTTCATATTATTTACGAAGCCACGCCTTTTTAATTCACGCGAAGAACCGCTCGGTGCAAGCCGCGCTGAGCTGCTAGCATCGCGAAGTGGGCGTGGTCGCCATGCGCGGGAAAATAGCGGGTCTTGTTAGGTGAATAAAACGTCTAGGTTTTCGCCATAATTTTACACGCAATACGTCACCGCGGCCGCACGAATAAACGTTATTTTTAGCGTGTTATTTAAACTGATCTTAGATCCTCAACGGTATGTTGGCGCGATACGACGGGAGACAGGGCCCGTCGATAAACAGAACATAGACTTGGGAAAGGCGTCAACATGAAAGCCGTCGCAAAGACGGTCGACACCGCCGATCGTGAGGCGCGTTTCGACCATATCCGTCCGCACTACCTCGAGGCGTTGACCTTGGTAGAGCGGCTCCACCGGCGTCTGCTCGACGTCATCAAAGACGAATTCGACCGCCGTGGCCGCGCCGACGTCAATTCGGTGCAGGCGCTGCTGTTGTACAATATCGGCGACAAGGAGCTGACCGCGGGCGAGTTGCGCACGCGCGGCTATTATCTCGGCTCCAACGTCTCCTATAATCTCAAGAAGCTCGTCGAAATGGGCTTCCTCGATCACCAGCGCTCGCGGGTCGATCGCCGTTCGGTGCGCATCAAGCTCACGCAGAAGGGCATCGAGGTCCGTGACGCCGTGGACGCGCTCTATCAGAAGCACGTGCGCACGGTGGAGCAGGTCGGTGGCATCAATGCCGACGAGTTCAGCGTGCTCAACAAGGCGCTGCACCGGCTCGAGCGCTTCTGGACCGATCAGATCCTTTATCGTCTCTAAGACTGAAGTGAAGCAAGGTCCCGAACAAGCGCTCCCCGAATAAATCGGGGAGCCCTTTCGAGGCCCTGCTCACCGGCTTCATTTGCCAGAATTTTCCCACTACTGGCGTGTCCTAGCCCCGGCGTAAATGCCGGGGCTTTTTTGCGTTGGCTTAGAGCATGATCCGGAAAAGTGGCGACCGGTTTTCCGAAAAGATCATTCTCCATCAAGCTCCCTCAAGCGCAGCGCCACAAATTGGCCTAGCCCGCCATGCAAAAAGCGGACGACGGCACGGCAAGGTATGGTCTTTGGTTCACCTTACCGCCGTGCTAATTCGGCCGCGGGGACGACTTCGCGTACCGGCCGAATTGGGCCTTCATCTTTTGGCGGACACAGCGTTCCATGAGCCAATCGCGAGATAACAGTGCTTCGCGACATGCCGCGCGGCCGGGGAAACGATTCTCCCGCCGGACGTTTTTGCGCCGATTTGCCGGTGCGGCGGCCGCAAGCCTTGCCGCGGGCAAAGCGCTCGCCGATGACCAGTCGTTGAATGCCCTGATGGGCGAGACCGATCGCGGCGAGTTCGGCCAGACCTTCGATCAGGCTTCGCGCACCATTCACATGCCCAAGGCATCGGCCCCGACACTTTCGGCGGCGACCGCGGAAACGACGGCGCATGCGATGGAGACCTACGACGCCATCGTCGCGCGCGGCGGCTGGCCGACCGTGCCCAAGGTCGACGAATTGCGGTTGGGCACCCGGCATCCGAGCGTGGTCGATCTGCGCGGGCGGCTTTCGGTTTCCGGCGATCTCGATGCCAGCGCCGTCGGCAACGATATTTACGATTCCTATGTCGAGGAGGCGGTGCGGCGCTTCCAGGCACGCCACGGTCTCACCATCGATGGCATCGTGCGCGAGGCGACGCTTGACGCCATGAACGTGCCGGCGACGACGCGGCGCGATCAGCTCAAGGTCAATATCGACCGGCTCAAGACACTGAGCACCAATCTCGGGCCGCGTTACGTGGTTGCCAACATTCCCGCGGCCCGCGTTGAGGCGATTCAAAACGATGTGGTGGTGTCGCGGCACGCCGCCGTTGCCGGCAAGCCGGACCGGCCGTCGCCGGACATCAACAGCAAAATCATCCAGATCAATTTCAATCCGTATTGGACAGTACCGGCTTCGATCGTGCGCAAAGATCTCATTCCGAAGATGCAGGACCAGCCGGATTATCTCACCGACAACCACATCCGCATCCTCGACGGAAAGCAGCACGAGCTGCAGCCGTCGGACATCAACTGGTACTCGGAGGATGCGACCAATTACACGTTCAAACAGGATCCCGGCGCCAAGAATTCACTCGGCACCATCCGCATCAATTTCCCGAGCGCCTATGGCGTCTATATGCACGACACGCCGCTGAAGAACTTGTTCGGCGACGATTTCCGCTTTCACTCCTCGGGCTGCATGCGCGTGCAGAACGTGCGCGAACTGGTCGGCTGGCTCCTTGACGAGACCAAGGGCTGGTCGCCCGAGGAGATCGATCACGTCATCAAGTCCGGCGAGCGCAAGGACGCGCAACTTACCAAGCCCGTGCCGTTGCACTGGGTCTATGTCACGGCCTGGTCGGCGTCCGACGGCGTCGTGCAATTTCGCGAAGATATCTATTCGCGCGACGGCCTCGGCGGCCCGGCGATCCCGACGACGACGAAGCTTTAGCCGGGGAGGGGCCGCATGCGACCACAGCCCCGAAAACCCTAAATATAGCGGCGATATACGCCGAAATATCCCAAGGCTTGCGGCTACGCGCTGGCGCGCGCTGGGTCGGCAGTGTATCACCCGCATTGAGCGTCTTCGGCTGCGGAACGAGGCAAAGATCGAAACAAGGAACGGGTTATGTCGGTTACCCATCAAGCCAATGTTACGGAAGAGGATTTCTTCTCCGCCAGTGTCGCCGAGAGCGATCCCGAGATCGCCGAGGTCATCCGGCTCGAGCTTGGCCGCCAGCGCGAGGAGATCGAACTGATCGCGTCCGAGAACATCGTCAGCCGCGCCGTGCTCGAGGCGCAAGGCTCGGTGCTCACCAACAAATATGCCGAAGGCCTGCCCGGTAAGCGCTATTACGGCGGCTGCCAATATGTCGATGTGGCCGAACGGCTTGCGATCGACCGCGTCACCAAATTGTTCGGTTGCGGTTTTGCTAATGTGCAGCCGCATTCTGGCGCCTCGGCCAATGCCGAAGTGTTCATGGCGCTGATGCAGCCCGGCGATACGTTCATGGGGCTCAACCTCGCGGCCGGTGGGCATCTCACCCACGGTTCGCCGGTCAACTTATCTGGCCGCTGGTTCAAGGTCGTGCCCTATGGCGTCATACGCGACAGCCACTTCATCGACATGGAGGAGGTGGCGCGGCTCGCCAAGGAGCATCGGCCGAAAGTCATCGTCGCAGGTGGTTCGGCCTATCCCCGCATCATCGATTTCCGGCGCTTCCGCGAGATCGCAGACGAGGTCGGCGCCTATCTTATGGTCGACATGGCGCATTTCGCTGGTCTGGTCGCCGGCGGTGCGCATCCGAGCCCGTTTCCGCACGCCCATGTGGTGACCACGACGACGCATAAGACGCTGCGCGGTCCGCGCGGCGGCACTATCCTGACCAACGACGAAGAATTGGCGAAGAAGCTCAACTCCGCCGTCTTCCCCGGCATGCAGGGCGGTCCACTGATGCATGTCATCGCCGCCAAGGCCGTCGCCTTTGGCGAGGCGCTGCGACCGTCGTTCAAGCTTTACGCGAAGAGCGTGGTCGAGAACGCGAAAGCGCTTGCCGAAACTCTGAAGAACCGCGGCCTCGATATCGTCTCCGGCGGCACCGACACGCATCTGATGCTGGTCGATCTGCGGCGCAAGAATCTGACCGGCAAGGTAGCGGAGATTGCGCTCGGCCGCGCTCACATCACCTGCAACAAGAACGGCATTCCGTTCGACCCGCAAAAGCCCATGGTGACGTCGGGCGTGCGGCTCGGCACGCCGGCCGGGACGACCCGCGGCTTCGGCCTTGCCGAGTTCAGGCAGGTTGGCGACATGATCGCCGAAGTGCTTGACGCGCTGTCGCAAAGCGGAGCCGAGGAGGACGCGCAGGCTGAAGCCAGCGTGCGCGAGAAAGTCAAACGTCTGGTCAGCCGGTTCCCGATCTACGAGGGGTAAGGCCAGGGTAAGTTATCTGGGGGGACCCATGCGTTGTCCGAGTTGCTCGAGCCTCGACACCCAGGTGAAGGATTCGCGGCCGACCGAGGATTCCTCCGTCATCCGTCGCCGCCGGGTCTGTCTCGCCTGCAACTTCCGCTTCACCACCTTCGAGCGCGTGCAGCTGCGCGAACTCGTGGTGATCAAGCGCAATGGACGGCGCGTGCCGTTCGACCGCGACAAGCTGTTGCGCTCGGTGCAGATCGCTTGCCGCAAGCGGCCGGTCGAGCCCGAGCGCATCGATCATATGGTCTCGAAAATGGTGCGTGAACTCGAGAGCATGGGCGAGAGCGAAGTGACGTCCGAGACGATCGGCGAAACGGTGATGGGGCATCTCCGCGAGCTCGACGACGTCGCGTATGTGCGCTTCGCCTCGGTCTATCGCAATTTCCGCGAAGCCAAGGATTTCGAGGCCGCGCTCGCCGAATTGTCGGGGGACGAGGCGGCCGAGTGAGCGCGCAATCGGGCGCCGCCGCGACCGAAGACCTGCGCTTGATGGACTTGCGCCTCATGGAGCTTGCGCTCAGCCTCGGCCGCCGCGGTCTCGGCGGCACCTGGCCCAATCCGGCGGTGGGCGCCGTGATCGTCAAAGACGGCACCATTGTCGGCCGCGGCTGGACCCAGCCGGGCGGGCGGCCGCACGCCGAGGTCGAGGCGTTGCGCAGAGCAGGGTCAACTGCGCACGGCGCAACGCTTTACGTCACGCTCGAGCCTTGCTCGCATCATGGCAAGTCGCCGCCCTGCGCCGACGCGGTCATCGCCGCCGGCATTTCCCGTGTCGTGTCCGCGATCGAGGATCCCAATCCCGAAGTGGCCGGCGACGGCCATGCGCGGCTGCGTGCGGCCGGCATCGCGGTCGACGTCGGCGTCGGCGCCGACGAGGCCCGCCACGATCATGCCGGCCACATTCTCCGCTTTTGCGCTGGCCGGCCTCGCGTCGTGCTCAAGCTCGCGATCTCCGCAGACGGCAAGGCCGGTGCGGCCGGGCGGCGGTCGATCGCGATCACCGGCGAGGCTGTCCGCGATCGTGTTCATCTGCTTCGCGCACAAAACGACGCGATCATGATCGGCATCGGTACGGCGCTTAGCGACGATCCGATGCTGACGTGCCGTCTGCCCGGCATGGCGAAGAACTCACCGGTGCGGATCGTCGCCGACAGCGTGCTGCGCCTGCCCTTGAATTCGCGTCTGGTGAAGAGCGCCTACGAGACGCCGGTTTGGGTAATCGGCGGAATGTCGGCCCCGCAGGACGCGGAATTCGGTCTGCTGCCGCTGGGTGTTGAAGTGCTGCGGTCACCCGACAGCACGGATCCGCTCGACCTCAAGGTTGCATTGGAGTTTCTTGCGACGAAGGGCATCACCAGACTGATGGTCGAAGGCGGCCCCACGCTCGCCTCAGCCATGATTGCGGCCGACCTCGTGGACGAAGCCGTTCTGTTTTATTCGGCTAAAGCTGTCGGCGAAGGCGGGATCGAGGCGCTTGATGGAGCGGCGTGGGCGATGCTCAAACAGCGGCTCACATTGACGGCAAGCGAGCCGGTCGGGCCGGATCGCCAAGAAACCTATCAGCGAACCTACGAGCGAACCTAACGAACGCGGGTGATTTTGATGTTTACCGGTATCGTCAGCGACTTAGGTGAAATCATTGAAGTTCATGAAAAGGCTGAAAACCTGCGCCGAATAACCATCGGCTGCTCTTACAATCCGGATTCAATCGAGATCGGAGCCTCAATTGCCTGTTCGGGGACCTGCCTGACGGTCGTGGAACGCGGCCTCAACGGCAACCGCGCCTTCTTCGCCGTCGACGCCGCCGCCGAGACATTGCGGCTGACCACGGCTGGAACCTGGCGGCATGGCACCAAGCTCAACCTCGAGCGGGCGCTGCGGCTCGGCGATGAGCTTAGCGGCCACATGGTCTCGGGCCATGTCGACGGCATCGCCGAATTGATCGCGCGCGACGAATTCCTCGACAGCGCCGCGCTGACATTCCGCGTGCCGGGTGAGCTTGCGCGCTTCATCGCGCCGAAAGGATCGGTCGCGCTCGACGGCATTTCGCTCACCGTCAACGCGGTTAACGGCGACACGTTCTCGATTCTGCTCATTCCGCACACCCTGAAAGTCACGACATTCGGAGCATTGCCGGTGGGCGGGCACGTGAACCTCGAGGTCGACCAGATGGCGCGCTATGCCGCGCGGCTCCTCGACAGCGCAAAACAGCATTGATGCTGCGCTTGTGAGTGCGCTTGTGAGCGCCCCTGGCGCTTGCTACGACCGCGCAACTCTAACGGAGCTCAGGCATGGCCGGGCCGCGGCAAGCCAAAGGCGCAGGTACTGGCGGCGCTAGTACTGGCGGAAAGGGCGTGCGCATCCTCATCGTCGAGGCGCGCTATTACGACGACATTGCCGATGCGCTTCTGGCCGGCGCGACCAAAGCGCTGAAACGGGCGGGCGCGCAATTCCATTGTCTCAGCGTGCCGGGCTCGCTCGAAATCCCGACCGCGATCGCCATCGCGCTCGACGCCGCGCAGCGGAAGCGCCGTCCCTATGACGGCGCGGTTGCGCTCGGCTGCGTCATCCGCGGCGAAACCATCCATTTCGAAATCGTTTCGCAGCAGTCGGCGCGGGGGCTGATGGAGCTTTCGCTCGCGCGCGCAATTCCGATCGGCAACGGCATCATCACCGTCGAGGACGAGGCCCAGGCCAAAGTCCGCGCCAGCGTGGACGACCAGGACAAAGGCGGCGGCGCGGCGCGCGCCGCGCTGACTTTGGTCGGCCTCAAGAAGCAATTGGGGAAGCGCTGATATGCCCGGCGATGCTCACGGAAATGCGAAAGGAAACGCGCACGAAGCCCGCAAAGCCAATAAGCGCGGCGCCGCGCGGCTTGCTGCGGTACAGGCGCTCTATCAGATGGATCTCGCCGGCACCGGTTTGAACGAGATCATGGCCGAGTTCGAAGGCCATTGGCTCGGCGGCGAAGTCGAAGGCGCAAAATATTTGCCGGCGGAAGCGGCCTATTTCCGCGATATCGTCGCAGGCGTCGTGCGCGAGCAAAAGAGCCTCGATCCGAAAATCGATGCTGCATTGGCGCGCGGCTGGCCGCTCAAGCGCATCGAGGCCGTGCTGCGCGCGGTGCTTCGCGCCGGGGCCTACGAACTCGCTTGCCGGAACGACGTGCCCGCCCGCGTGGTGATGTCGGAATATGTCGATGTCGCGGGCGCCTTTGTCGACAAGGAGGAGACCGGCATGGTCAATGCCGTGCTCGATCATCTCGCGCGCGAGCTCCGCGCGGCCGAAATCGCCGGCGGTCCGGCTTAAGACAATGGCCGACGAACCGTCAGCGAAAGAATCGTCAGCGCAAGAATCGTCGGGCGAAGACCGTCTGATCGCGCGCTATTTCGCTCCGCTCGCGACCGATCCGGGCGCGTTGGGTCTCACTGACGATGCCGCCGCAATCGTGCCGCCGTCCGGCTGCGATCTTGTGGTGACGACCGACGGCGTCATCGCTGGCGTGCATTTTTTCCCCGACGATCCGCCGGACAAGATCAGCCGCAAGGTTTTGCGCATGAACCTGTCCGATCTCGCGGCGAAGGGGGCAAAGCCGCTCGGCTTTCTCATTTCCGTCGCCTTGCCGGCGAAGGTTGATGACGCCTGGATGGCGGCTTTTGCCGCGGGGCTCGGCGAAGATGCAATGCTCTATGGCTGTCCGCTGCTCGGCGGCGACACCGACCGCACGCCGGGGCCGACATCGGCATCGATTACGGCGTTCGGTGCGGTGCCGCACGGCGCCATGGTGCGGCGTTCGACTGGGAAGCCCGGCGACTGCGTCGTTGTAACCGGCACCATCGGCGATTCCGCGCTCGGGGTGCGGCTGCGCCGCGATGAAAGTCTCGCTCAGCGGTGGCGGCTGTCGGCTGCTGAGCAAGCTCACCTCAAACAACGCTATCTGCTGCCGGAGCCGCGCAATGCGCTGGCCGAGGCCGTTTTGCGCCACGCTGCGGCGGCGATGGACGTTTCCGACGGCTTGGTCGGCGACCTCGCCAAACTGTGTCGGGCCTCCGGTGTTGCAGCGGAAATCGATGTCGCGAGCGTGCCGTTCTCAAATGCGACACGCGCGGCCATCGCGGCTGATCCGGCACTCGTCGAAATCGCGCTCACCGGCGGCGACGATTACGAGATCGTCCTGACGCTCGCGCCGGAGAAACTCGGAGCGTTTCGCGTGGACGCGCAGAAGGCCGGCGTCGCGATGACCGAAATCGGGCGGATCGCTGCCGGGCAGGGCGCGCGCTTCATGCGCGACGGAAAGCCTCTCGCCTTCGCGCGGCCGTCATACAGCCATTTCTAGTGCCGTCGACCCGTGGCTATAATGCCTCTCGGGAGAAGCGCTCATGCACGATGTGACGGCGATTGCCGCGCCGCAAATCCAGCCAGCCGTCGGCAAGAATTCCAATCCGCGCTACACCGAACTCTATCGGCGCTACCCGACCATCGATTATTTGCGTCGCGCCGCACGCCACAAGCTGCCGCATTTTGCGTTCGAATATGGCAACGGCGGCTCGGGCAAGGATGACGCCGGCATCAGGCGTAATTGGGCGGCGCTCGACGCGATCGAGCTTTTGCCGCGTTACGGCGTCATGCCATCGCTGCCGCCATGCGATGTCGAACTGTTCGGCCGCCGTTACGCGGCGCCGACCGGCGTCGCGCCGATGGGCAGTCCGGCCATCGTGTGGCCGGGCGCCGACCGGCATTTCGCGCGCGCGGTGATGATGGATTCCGGTATCCGCAGCGGCACCGATGTGGTCCGCGCCTATGCGCTCGGCGCCGCCGCCTTCGCCGGCAAGGCCTTTCTGTGGGGGCTAGGCGCGCTCGGCGAGGAGGGGCCCGGCCACGTCATCGATCTTCTCATCGAGGAAACCCAAGCGGCGCTCGGGCAATTGGGCGCGAGAAAACCTGACGAGGTGCGTACATTCGAAATCCGCTATACCGCCGCGCTGCAATTTTGAGGAGGAAAACCAATGGCAAGAGCCAAACGAAAGATGTCAGCCAAGATGTCAGCCAAGATACCAGCCAAGATACCAGGCAAGAAAAAGCATCCAGTTGCGCGGACGGTGAGGCGGAGATCGCGCGCTAAGCCGTCGGCGCGCGGGCTTGCGGCGGCGACTGGAAAGGACGGGAACAAACCCGCGGCCAAAGCGCCGCCGCGAAAGCAGACATTCGTCGCCAGTCACCACGCGCCGGGCGCTTTCAAGCAGGGATTGCGCCGCTACGCGCAGTATCGCGATCTCGGCATCGCGGCCGCGACCAACGGCTTGGCGCGGGCGCATGTCATCAAGATGATTCCGCCGTGCGATCCGGCCGAGGTTTCCAAGCGGCACTATCACGACGTCGAGTTTCAGATGGTCTACGTGCTCAAGGGCTGGATCAAAGGCGAGTTTGACGGCGCCGGCGTTGTCACCATGCGCGAGGGCTCGTGTTGGTTGCAGCCGCCGAAGATCAAACACACCGTGCTGGACTATTCTGACGATTGCGAGCTTCTCGAAATCATCCTGCCGGCGGATTTCGAAACGGTCGAACTGGAGTGATTTGATGGATCTGGAACCCAGATGACGACAACTACGCGAGACCTGCCTGCACAAGACTTGCCGCCAAAGGACCTGCAGATCCTCACCGAGCTTGAGCGCAAGGTGCTCTGGCTCGCGACCTGGACCATCCATCACGCCAATCATATGCGCGAGAGCTCGGACGGCTTGAAAGTCGGCGGCCATCAGGCGTCGTCCGCCTCGCTCGCCACCATCATGACCGCGCTCTATTTCCACACGCTGCGGCCGCAGGACCGCGTCGCGGTCAAGCCGCATGCGGGGCCGAATTTCCACGCCATTCAATATCTCCTCGGCCGGCAAACGCGGGACAATCTCGAGAACTTCCGCGGCTATAAGGGCGCGCAATCCTATCCGTCGCGCACCAAGGACAGCGACGATGTCGACTTCTCGACCGGCTCGGTCGGGCTTGGCGTGTCGCAGACGCTGTTCTCGTCGCTGGTTCAGGATTACGTGCGCGCGCACGGTTGGGGCCTCGACCGGCCCGAAGGCCGCATGATCGCGCTCCTGGGCGACGCCGAGCTTGACGAAGGCAACATCTTTGAAGCCATGCTCGAAGGCTGGAAGCAGGGGCTGCGCAATTGCTGGTGGATTGTCGACTACAACCGGCAGAGCCTCGATGCCGTCGTCCGTGAAGGGCTTTGGGAGCGTTACCAAAACCTGTTCCATAATTTCGGCTGGGACGTGGTCGTGCTCAAATACGGCGCGCTGCAGCAGGCAGCGTTCCGCGAGCCGGGCGGCGAGACGTTGCGGCAGTGGATCGATAATTGCCCGAACCAGCTTTATTCGGCGCTGGTGTTCCAGGGCGGCGCGGCGTGGCGCAAGCGGCTCCTCAATGAGATCGGCGATCAGGGTGCGGTGACACGCTTGATCGACAAGCGCAGCGACGACGAGCTGGCGCGGCTGATGAGCAATCTCGGCGGTCACGACTTGGGCGCGAGCATCGAGGCGTTCGACAGCGTGGATCACGACCGGCCGGTTTGCTTCATCGCCTACACGATCAAAGGCTTTGGGCTGCCGTTCGCCGGGCACAAAGACAACCATGCCGGGCTGATGACGCCGACGCAGATGGAGACATTCCGCGCCGCGATGAAAATCCGTCCGGGACGCGAGTGGGATCGTTTCGAAGGCTTGGACAGTCAGGCAGCGGATATCCAGAAGTTCCTCGACGCCGTGCCGTTTTCCCAAAGCGGAGATCGCAACCTGAAAGCGCCGCCGATCGAGATCCCGGACCAACTGCCGGTCACGATTGCGCCCGAGATGGCGACGCAGACCGGTTTCGGCGCACTCCTCAACGAGATCGCGCGCGGCACGACGCCGCTCGCGTCGCGCATCGTGACGACGTCGCCCGACGTGACGGTGTCGACCAATCTCGGACCCTGGGTCAATCGGCGCGGCCTGTTCGCGCGCGAGGCCTTGGCCGATACGTTCAAGAGCGAGCGCATCCCGTCCACATTCAATTGGGAGTTCTCGCCTAAGGGCCAGCATATCGAGCTTGGCATCGCCGAGATGAATCTGTTCGGCGCACTTTCCGCGCTTGGCCTGTCGCATGCCATCAATGGCGAGCGGCTGTTGCCGATCGGCACGCTCTATGACCCGTTCATTGCCCGCGGGCTCGATGGCTTGAACTACGCCTGTTATCAGGACGCCCGCTTCGTTCTGGTCGCGACCCCGTCGGGACTGACGCTGGCGCCGGAAGGCGGCGCGCATCAGTCGATCGCCGAACCGTTGATCGGCATGGCGCAGGACGGCCTGGTGGCTTTCGAGCCGGCTTTCGTCGACGAACTCGCGGTCATTCTCCGCTTCGCGCTCGACTACATCCAGCGCGACGGTGGCGACGAGCCGTCCGAGCGCAACTGGCTGCGCGACGAGACCGGGGGCTCGGTCTATTTGCGCTTGTCGACCCGGCCGGTCGAACAGATCCAGCGCGAAATGACGCCAGAGTTGCGCTTGGCGATCGTCGATGGCGCCTATTGGCTGCGCGAGCCTGGGCCCAATTGCCAAGTCGTCGTGGCCTATGCCGGCGCGGTCGCGCCGGAGGCGATCCAGGCCGTCGGATTGATGGCGGAAGACCGCCGTGATGTCGGCTTGCTTGCGGTGACTTCCGCCGACCGTCTCAATGCCGCCTGGACGGCGGCCTTGAGGGCGCGGGAGCGCGGACTGGTGCATGCCCGTTCCCATATCGAGCGGCTGCTCGCCAAAGTGCCGCGCGACTGCGGCATCGTCAGCGTGCTCGACGGCCACCCGGCGACGCTCGGATGGCTGGGCGCGGTCCTTGGCCACCGGGTCCGCCCCTTGGGGGTCGAACATTTCGGCCAGACCGGCACCATTGCCGACCTCTACCGGCAGTATGGCATCGACGCCAACGCCATCATCGCTGCCGCCCAAGCCATCGCGCCGGGGCGTCCGATCCGCTATCTCGGAGCGGCTTGAATACTCGCAAAAGCCAAGTCTTTTACCCACAAAAGTCCTGCCCACGGCGTTGCGTGGCTAGGGCATTTTTGGCAATGTCCGCGCCGATTTGCGCCGCCCGCCTGACCATTGTATGCGAGGCGCGCCATTCTTCTGGGCCGGCACCAATGCTGGCCCTCCAAAACACCGGGGACCGTCCATGCAAACTCTGTGGCTCATCGTTCTTTGCGGCGCATTGGCGATCGCCTATGCCATCTGGGCCACCCGCTGGGTGCTGGCGCAGGATGCCGGCAGCGAGCGCATGCAGGAGATCGCCGCGGCCGTGCGTGAGGGCGCGCAGGCCTATCTGAAGCGCCAGTACAGCACCATTGCGGTTGTCGGCATCGTCATCTTTCTTATCGTCGGCTATTTCCTCGGCTGGCTGGTTGCCATTGGCTTTGCGGTCGGCGCCATTCTGTCCGGCGCGGTGGGCTTTATCGGCATGAACGTCTCGGTACGCGCCAATGTGCGCACCGCGCAGGCGGCGATCAGCTCGCTTGCCGCCGGCCTTGAACTTGCTTTCCGGGCCGGCGCGATCACCGGCCTCCTGGTCGCCGGTCTCGCGCTCCTGGGCGTCACGCTCTATTTCGGCTTCCTCGTCGGCACACTGCATATGGCGCCGAACAATCGCGAGGTGATCGATTCGCTTGTCGCGCTCGGCTTCGGCGCTTCGCTGATCTCGATCTTCGCCCGGCTTGGCGGCGGCATTTTCACCAAGGGCGCCGACGTCGGTGGTGATCTCGTCGGCAAGGTCGAAGCCGGCATTCCGGAAGACGATCCGCGCAATCCGGCGACCATCGCCGACAATGTGGGCGACAATGTCGGCGACTGCGCCGGCATGGCGGCCGACCTGTTCGAGACCTATGCGGTGACCACGGTCGCCACCATGGTCCTCGCCGCGATCTTCTTCAGCTCGGCCGGCGGCGACGTGCTGATGAAAATGATGACGCTTCCGCTCGCCATCGGCGGCGTATGCATCATCGCCTCGATTATCGGCACGTTCTTCGTCAAGCTCGGCACCAGCCAATCGATCATGGGCGCGCTGTATAAGGGCATGATCGCGACCGCGATCCTGGCGCTGATCGGCATTGCCGGTGTAATCTACCAGCTGATCGGCTTCGGGCCGCTCGCCGGCGTGAGCTATTCGGGTCAGACGCTCTTCATCTGTGGGCTCGTCGGCCTCGCCGTGACCGGCCTGATCATCTGGATCACCGAGTATTACACGGGCACCGACTATCGGCCGGTACGCTCCATCGCGCAGGCTTCCGTGACCGGCCACGGCACCAACGTCATTCAAGGGCTAGCGGTGTCGCTCGAAGCGACCGCGCTGCCGGCAATCGTCATCATCGCCGGCATCCTGGTTGCCTATAATCTCGCCGGCCTGTTCGGCATCGCGATCGCGGTGACCACCATGCTGGCGCTGGCCGGTATCGTGGTCGCGCTCGACGCTTTCGGACCGGTGACCGACAATGCCGGCGGCATCGCCGAAATGGCCGGTCTGCCGAAAGAAGTGCGCAAGTCGACGGACGCGCTCGACGCCGTCGGCAACACCACCAAGGCCGTGACCAAGGGCTACGCCATCGGCTCGGCCGGCTTGGGCGCGCTGGTGCTGTTCGCCGCCTATAACGAAGATCTCAAATTCTTCGTCGCCGGTGCGAGCAGCCATCCCTACTTTCAAGGTGTTGCGCCGGACTTCTCGCTCAACAATCCCTATGTCGTCGCCGGTCTCTTGTTCGGCGGCCTGTTGCCGTATCTGTTCGGCGCCATGGGGATGAAGGCGGTGGGCCGCGCTGCGTCGTCCATCGTGGAAGAAGTGCGGCGTCAGTTCCGCGAGCGGCCGGGCATCATGCAGGGCCGCGACAAGCCGGACTATGGCCGCGCCGTCGACATGCTGACGCGTGCCGCGATCAAGGAAATGATCGTGCCATCGCTGTTGCCGGTGCTGTCGCCGATCGTCGTCTATTTCGTCATTTACTTCGTTGCCGGTGGCGGCGCGCGGGGCAAATCGGCGGCGTTCTCCGCGCTCGGCGCGATGCTGCTCGGCGTGATCGTGACCGGGCTGTTCGTCGCCATCTCGATGACGTCGGGCGGCGGCGCCTGGGACAATGCCAAGAAGTACATCGAGGACGGTCATTACGGCGGCAAGGGCTCCGACGCGCACAAAGCGGCGGTGACCGGCGACACCGTCGGCGACCCGTACAAGGATACGGCGGGTCCTGCGGTCAACCCGATGATCAAGATCACCAACATTGTGGCTCTGCTGCTGTTGGCGGTGTTGGCGCACTAGACTGGCCGGCGTCATTCCCGAAGCCGCGAAGGCGGCTATCGGGAATCCATAATCACAGTCGGTCGAGATCGAATCGAGAGGCAGGGGCTATGGATTCCGGGTTCGCCACTGCGTCGCGCCCCGGAATGACGCTTAAGAGCCCTTGCCTTGAATGTTGCGGATCATCGTGTTGATGACGTTGAGGTCGTTGCCGGTCGTCGGCGTGGTGCGGCTGACGAAATCGAAAACCTTGCCGTCCTTCATGCCGTATTCGGCAAGGCGCTGGACCTTGCGGTCTTTATCGAAATAGACGGCGATGACGCGTTGATCGGTCACCGACGTTGGCATGAACATGATCGGGCGGTCGGCGCGCTGCGAAATATAATAGAACGCTTCACCGCTGACGGTCGCGACGGTCGAGGGCGTGCCGAGAACAAGCAGCACTTGTTCTTGTGAAGCACCGAGCGGAATTTGCTCGAGCGCGCCTTCGGGCAGTACGTAGCCGCGCTGGAACGTCTCGCGGGTGCAAGCGGCGAGCGCGAGCGCGGATACAAGGACAAACACGGCCGCGCGCGCCATTCCCGGCGGCCGGCCTCCGCTGCGCGAAAAACTCCCCCGCATCCTCGTCCTAACCCGTCCCAAACTTGCGTCCAGCCGCCGTGTGCCGTACCCCCAAAGCCCGACATTGGCAAATCGGCCGCTTCCGAGCGGCTCCAACCGACCTTGAGGCGACATTTAAAAGACCCGGATCAACCGTATGATCTTGAAGCTGTTTCGACCAGTCTCCCCCGACCGCAACATCCGTGACCTCTATGGCGTGATCGTGGCGCAGGCGCGCTCGCCCGCGTTCTATAGCGGTTACGGTGTACCCGACACCGTCCAGGGCCGCTTTGACCTGATCGTGCTTCATCTCGTGCTGGTCCTTGCCCGGCTCGGGCAGGACGACGGCACCGCGCGCATGATCGGACAAAAGCTGTTCGACGAATTCTGCCGCGATCTCGACGACAACCTGCGTGAAATGGGCGTCGGCGACCTTGCCGTGCCGAAGCGAATGCGGAGCTTTGCCGAAGCCTTTTACGGACGCCAGGCGGCCTATCTCGCCGCCTTGGCCGCGGCGGATCAAAGGGAGCTTGAGAACGCGCTGGCGCGCAATATCTTTGAGAGCGCGAAAGGCGAGAGCGGACCGGCACGGCTTGCCGTCTATATCCGCGCGACGCTGCAGCAGTTCGCGGCTCAAGACCAAAGGGAGCTCGAAGCCCCGCTGTTGCGCGGGCAAGTCGTTTTCCCCAAGCCGGAAAGCATTGCGGGACCGATCGCAGGACCGTCCCAGCAGAGAGCATTCAAGAGAGCACGCAAAATGGGTGAGCAAAAACCCCAGAAATCCGGTCCTGCGCCATCCAGTCCTGGGCCATGGCACGTTCCGGTCACGCTGGAGGATGTTCCCGAGACCGGCCGGCACTTCGATATGGTGGCCGAGGACGGCGTGCGGGCCGCAATCGCTGCCGCGACAGGTTTGCGCGAGCTGCCGCGTCTGCAGGCAAACTTTAACGTGACGCGCCGCGGTGCCGACGGTCTGCACGTATCAGGCTCGGTCTCGGCGACCGTCGGGCAAACTTGCGTGGTCACGCTGGAACCGATCGCCAATGAAATCGGTGAGACGGTCGATTTGACCTTCGTTCCGCAACAGGCGTCCGAACCTTCGGACGACGACGATACAAAGCCGAAACCGCGTGACGTGAAGTGGGACGATCCGGAGCCGCTGGTCGGCGGGACGATTGATCTTGGTGCGCTCGCGACCGAGTTCTTGATCGTCGGAATCAATCCCTATCCCCGCAAGCCAGATGCGGTTTTCGAATCCCGGCAGGAGGATATTCCGGACCCCGGTCCTTTCGCGGCACTCGCCAAGCTCGCTAAGGACTAGTGCCGCGGCGCCGGACTGCCTATAAGTTGGACGCGCAATGGTGTAGCACCGAGAAAATCAATATCTTTATTAAAATCATTGGCTTGACGGCGTAGCTTAAGGTCCAAGCGCAAATGAGAGGGCGGCGCCAGGAGCCTAAAATATCCGAGTTCCGGGGGACGAAAGTGGGGGCCGAGTTGTGTCCGGGCGTCGAACCGGTATTCTCGCCGCCGCCGTCGCTTTCCTGCCCCCCGGACCTAGGACCGCAAGGTCGTTGAATGTCAGACAAGGTCCGCATTGCGCTCGATGCGATGGGGGGCGATCACGGCCCCGCCGTTACGATCGCGGGCGCCGAATTGGCACTGGCGCGCCATCCCGGCAGCGAATTCGTCCTGTTCGGCAATTCGTCGCTCATTGCGCCGCTGCTCGACTCGCGGCCGCGCCTCAAGGAGGTGTCGCGCGTCGTCCACACCGATATCGCGGTGCGCATGGCGGACAAGCCGAGCCAGGCCTTGCGCTACGGCCGCTGGAAATCCTCGATGTGGCTTGCGATCGACGCGGTGAAGAAGGGCGAGGCCGACATGGTGGTGTCCGCCGGCAATACCGGCGCGCTGATGGCGATGTCGCGGTTCCATCTCAAAATGCTGCCTGGCATCGACCGGCCGGCGATCGCTGCGCTGTGGCCGACGCTGCGCGGAGAATCGATTGTGCTCGATGTCGGGGCCTCGATCGGCGCCGACGCCAACCACTTGATTGATCTTGCGGTGATGGGGTCGGCGACGGCGCGCATTCTCTTCGGCATCGACCGCCCGACCGTCGGGCTCCTGAATATCGGGGTGGAGGAGGTGAAAGGTCTCGAAGAAGTTCGCGAGGCCGGCCGTATTCTCCGCGAGGAGAGTTCTCCGGACTTCGACTATCAAGGCTTCGTGGAGGGCGACGATATCGGCCAGGGCAAGGTCGACGTCGTCGTTACCGAAGGGTTTGCCGGCAATATCGCGCTCAAAGCGGCGGAAGGCACGGCGCGTCAGCTCGGCCAATATCTGAGAGCCGCGATGAACTGTTCGCTCAGCGCCAAGATCGGCTATGTGTTCGCGCGTGCGGCGTTTCAACAGCTTCGCGAGCGCATGGATCCGCGGCGCGCCAATGGCGGCGTCTTTCTTGGTCTCAACGGCATCGTCATCAAGAGCCATGGCGGCGCGGATGCCGAAGGCTATGCGGCTGCGATCGAGGTCGGTCACGGTGTCGTGCGCGATCAGCTCCTGGCCAAGATCAGAGCGTCGCTTGGGCGCCCTGGCAGGCACGCAGGAGCTAGCCAAGCTCAGGAAACCAAAGTCCAGGAAAGCGAAGCTGTGGGCGGAGCGGCCTCGTGACCATAACGCGGTCGGTCATCCTCGGCTGCGGCAGCTATTTGCCGAGCCAGGTCCTCACCAACGAAGAGCTCGCGCGGCGGGTCGACACGTCGGACGAGTGGATCGTCCAGCGTACCGGCATTCACGAACGCCGCATCGCGGCACCCGGCGAGTTCACCTCGCACATGGCGGCGCATGCGGCGCGCAGTGCGCTCGCGCATGCACATGTCGACGCGCAATCGATCGATCTCATCGTGCTGGCGACATCGACGCCGGACAACACGTTTCCCGCGAGCGCGGTTGCGGTACAGGCCGACCTCGGCATTACCAAAGGCGCCGCCTTCGATTTGCAGGCGGTATGTTCCGGCTTTGTCTTCGCCTTGGCGACCGCCGACGGGTTACTCAAGTCCGGCGCCTTCAAGCGGGCGCTGGTGATCGGCTCCGAGACCTTCTCCCGCATCCTCGATTGGACCGATCGCGGCACCTGCGTGCTGTTCGGCGACGGCGCTGGTGCCGTCGTGCTCGAAGCGCAGACGCAGCCCGGGACGCGCGATGATCGCGGCCTGCTCACGGTGCATTTGCGCTCCGACGGGCGTCACAAATCGAAGCTCTATGTGGACGGCGGACCGTCATCGACCGGCACTGTCGGCCATCTGCGTATGGAAGGCCGGGAGGTATTCCGGCACGCCGTGGCGATGATTGCCGACGTGGTCGAGGACGCTTTCAAGGCGACCGGCTACACCGCAGCCGACGTCGACTGGTTCATCCCGCACCAGGCCAACAAGAGAATCATCGACGGTTCCGCGCACAAACTCGGCATTGCGCCGGAGAAAATCGTCACCACGGTCGACCGCCACGGCAACACCTCGGCGGCCTCGATCCCGCTGGCGCTGGCCGACGCCGTCGCCGACCGGCGCATTAAGCGCGGCGATCTTTTGCTGTTCGAAGCCATGGGCGGCGGCTTCACCTGGGGCGCCACTTTGGCGCGATGGTGAGGCGGCGAACACTTTGCGCGTTCGCCTTAAAGCCCCGTTGACCGTGTGGCAACAAGCTAATATCGTTGATAATTCAGCACGATATGATCGAGGCTCAATCGAGCGCCGTGTGCATGGGGCTGGCAATGGCGGGAAAGACGGTCACACGAGCGGATTTGTGTGAGGCGGTCTACCAGAAGGTCGGACTGTCGCGCACCGAATCCGCTACTCTCGTTGAGCTCGTGCTCAAGGAAATCACCGACTGCCTTGAGCGTGGCGAAACCGTAAAATTGTCATCATTCGGATCGTTCGTGGTACGCAAGAAGGGCCAGCGTATCGGGCGTAATCCGAAGACCGGCAAGGAAGTCCCGATCTCGCCGCGCCGCGTCATGGTGTTCAAGCCGTCCGCCATCCTCAAGCAGCGGATCAACGGCGTGGACACCGGCGCCGAGGTTGAAGCCGAGTAGCGCTGCCGGGTTTGTCGCGTTCGCTCGTGGATACAAACCCCGTGTTTTGTACCACCACCATGCGTCGAGTCTGATGTCGCGCCAAGCGGGACCTTGGAAATCGGAGCAGACCATTGGAAAAAGCGCCGGACGCATTCCGCACCATCAGCGAGGTCGCTGACGAGATCGACGTGCCGCAGCACGTGCTGCGCTTCTGGGAGAGCCGCTTCCCGCAAATCCGCCCGATGAAGCGCGGCGGCGGCCGGCGCTACTATCGCCCGGACGACGTCGACCTGCTGCGGGGCGTGCGCCACCTGCTGTATGGCGAAGGCTACACGATCCGCGGCGTGCAGCGCATCCTGCGCGAGCAGGGCGTGACATTCGTGCAGACGATCTGGAGCGTCGAAGTAGATGTGCCGCCGCAAGATCTGCCGCCGGATGTCGACGACGACGAAGATGGCGGGGAGGAGATCGCCGCGGCGGCGGCTGCAACGCGATCCGAGCCTAACCTGTTCGCCGTCGCACCGCCGCGCGCGCAAGAGCGCGTTGCCGAACCTCTGGGGGAGCGGCGCGAGCCGACGATCGTGCCGCGGATGTCTCTTGAGCAACCGCCCGAACAGCCTTCACCACCGATGCAGCCATCCGCCACGCAGCCGCCGGCTGCCGTCATCACGGCAGAAGACCGGCGCAAGCTTCAAGCGGCGCTCGACGAGCTGGTGGCTTGCCGGCAGATCATCGCGACCGCGCTGGCGCAGGCTTAAGCAAAACCTCACCGACCGATGCGGCAGTGCGTGACACCGAAGAATATTTCGGCACCGAGAAAAAGAACATTGCCGTCGATAGCCTCATGGCGCAAGCGCAAGAGGCCGAAGCAAACGCCGCCTATCTGCGCAAGGCCGGGAGCGACGCGCTTCTCGGCGGCTGGATCAAAGGTGACGCTGATCTCGTGTCTGCATTCGCCAAAGGCTTTCCCAGCGGCGGCGCTGCCGCCCCCACAGGTGCAGCGGCATTCAATTTGGGCGGCAGCGCCGGTGCGATCTACACATCTCGACTTTGTGGAAAGATTTGGCACTCCGAAAATGCAATAAGTGCCTGATTTAATTGGTCGGAGCGCTGAGATTTGAATATGTCGGCCGGATTCTCAAGGGCGAAAAACCTAGCGACTTGCCAATCCAGCAGCCGACCAAATTTGAGCTTGTTATCAACCTAAAGACCGCGAAGGCGCTCGGAGTCAGCGTTCCACAGACGCTGCTCGCCACCGCTGACGAGGTGATCGAATAACAAGCTATTTTGCTGCACTGCATGAGTCCGCTTTTGGCGCTTAGCGGACATGGAGCGATGCCCAGGCGATGTCCGCTTTCGGGGGTAAAGCGGACATGGCTTGAGCCGCTTTTGATGTCCGCTAATGACCAAAGCGGACATCGGCGGGCCAAGACACGCCTCCGGCTCGGCGCTGGCCTGGTCGCAAGTCTGGCGCGACCGGGCGGCAACGTCACTGGAATGTCGGTCCAACAGTCCGATACTGCTGGCAAGCGACTCGAACTCTTGCGCGAGGTTGTCCCCCGTCTCCGCCGGTTGGCAATCATGG
>DASQRX010000091.1:0-3433 GCA_035642635.1 Xanthobacteraceae bacterium | reverse complement strand
TTCCGAGAAAATGATTCCCTGTTTCCGACCAAAAATTCCCTGTTCCAGTGAATAGAGAATTTGACAGAAAAAGCGCGGAAACGTTGGGCTTGTTCGGTGTCCAATTCGGCGAAACGGCCCCGAAAACGAAACTTCCCTGTTATTTTCCCTGTTAGCAGGGAATTTGCGCCGGAGACTGGTCCGATACAGACTGCGTCGTCAGCCAACCAGTGCCGTCTCTGTAGGCTTTTTCCGATTTGCGGAAAACTGCACGACACTTCCGCGGGTTAGAGGGCTGACCATTGGTCTCTGTGGCCGAAGAGGAGGGCGAGTACGGCGCGCACGGGCCGGTTTGGGCAGTCAGTCTCAGGTCGTGAACTTTCAATATCCAAATTTTTTTGTCGGAGACTTGGTTCGAAATCGCGGAGACCGGTTCGATACTACGAATTCTTCCCAGGGAAGCTTATCGGGCCATGCGACCCGTTTACTTGACCTCGTTCTGCGCGGCGATTTTCTGTACAATCGGCTTCCAGGTTTCCTGCTGCTGATTGACGAAGGCGAGCGTCTGACCCGGCGTCATTGGCCGCGGGTAATTGCCGAACGATGCGAGTTTCTGTTTGAGGTCCGGATCGTTGAGGACTTTGGTGAGATCGGCGCTGACCTTAGCGATGATCGACGCCGGCGTGCCGACCGGCGCGACCAGAACCTGCCAACCCAAACCGAGAAATCCGGGCAGCGTCTCGGCGACAGTCGGCAGATCGGGAAATTCCGGCAGCCGCCGCGGCGCGCCGGTAGCGATCAATTTCACCTGGCCGGCTTTCACCGCGCCCGCGATTCCGGAATAGCCTTCGATGATCATCGACACGCGGCCGTCGGCGACATCCCCGATGGCGGATGCCGGTCCGCGCGTATACGGCACCGGCACGAGCCTGATGCCGGCGCGCTCCTGCAAAAGTACGCCGGTCAGATGTGTGAGCCGGCCGATGCCCGTGACTGCGATGGTGATTTTGTCCGGCTCCTTTTTGGCGCGCTCGATCAGCTGCGGCAGCGTCGAGATGCCGAGTGTCGGCGAGACGGCAACGAACATCGGCTGATCGCAGGAGTAACCCACTGGGACGAAGTCGCGCGGGAGTTTGACAGGGAGATTCGGCGCGATTGTCGGCAACGCCACAAAGGTCGACAGGGTCGGATGAAATAAGGTGTAGCCATCGGCCGGGGCTTCGGATGCGGCATGCGCGGCAATGCTGCCATTCGCGCCCGGCTTGTTGAGAACGACGACCTGTTGCCCCCAGAGCTTGCCGAGCCCTTCTGCGACAAAACGCGCAACCACGTCGGGCGACGAACCGGCCGCCGAGTCGGAAATTATCGTGACCGGTTTGTCGGGGTAATTGGCGCTTTGCGAAAAAGCGGCTGAGGCCGAGAGGATCAGCAAACCGAAAATGCTGAACGCACACCGTAAGCCAAACATTTCATTCTCCCGCGTCTCATCGCAGCTTTTGCCGTCTGACCGTCGACCTAGCGGCAATTTCAGATCAGCGTCAATCGCGAAGCGATAGGCCGTGACAGCCGCTTGAAACGGCTAACGCCGCAGTTGCTGCTACGCACAATGGCGCGCAAGACACGCAATAGTATCAAAATCCGCCAGAAAACGCAGGCGAGCCCAGCTTTTTAAGCCAGGGCACCAACTTGCTCACCTTTCCGAAAACTTGCAAAGTCAGTTTTCGGTTCGAACAATAACGGTCGCAAGGGAAGGTCACTGCCCATGTCCACTTCAGCAGTCAGACTGGTTTCAGAATCCGCAATGCCAGCGAGCGTGCGGGTCACGGAAATCCAGCCCGCGCTTGGCTCGATCATCTCGGGATTTAAATTCGACGGCAAGCCGCTGACCGATGAATTCCGTTCGGCCCTGCGCGATGTTCTCCACAATCGCGGCCTGGTGGTGTTCGAGCCCGGCACGGTGACGGCGGAAAACTTCACCGCCTTCGCCGGCTTCCTCGGCGAGTTCTTCCATTATGCGGGACCGCACACGCCACGCGCGCCGGAAAATCCCGACGCGACCATGATCGATTCGATGAAAGACAAGAATCTGCGCAATCATATCTGGCATGCCGACGGCGGCTTCCGCCCCGACGCGCCAGCCTTCACCGCGCTGTTTGCTCATCAATTGCCCGACAGCGGCGGCGACACGATCTTTGCCAGCGCGGCCTGGGTGTACGAACACCTCGACCCGCTGTTCGCGGCCTACCTTGAATCGCTCACCGTAATTCAGTCGGCCGACGCGACCGGCCATATCACCGACCGTTATCTCGATCCGCAGGAAGCTGCGAATGCACGTATGCGCACGCCGCCCTTCGAAATGCCGCTCGTTCGCGTGCATCCGGTGACCGGCCGCAAATGGATCGCCGTCAACGAGTCCTACGCAAACTACATCAAAGGCGTCAGCCGGGTGATGAGCCAGAACATTCTCGGCATCCTGTTCGACATGATCAAATCGCCGGAAGCCACCGCCCGCTACACCTGGACGCGTGGTGCTCTGGCGATCTGGGATAATCGCGTCGTGCAGCACAAGGGCATCAAGGATTACGGCATCGGCCGCCGCATCCTCTATCGCGCGACCATGACGGCGTAAGGTCGGTCCTGGTGGACGACGCCCGCGCCAAGACGCTGATCACCGTCGGGGAGCTGACACGGCTCCTCGACGCGAAAACGCCCGTCGTCCTCCTCGATGTTTTGGACGAAGCGGGTGCGGCGCCCGACGACCGGCTGAAAATCCCCGGTGCCTTGTCGGTTAATCTGGCAACGGATTTTTCCGGTAAGCCGGTAGCACTTTCCGGCCGGCGGCCGCTGCCGGATATCAACGAGCTGCAAGCCAAAACGCGTGCCTGGGGCATCCGCGGCGCCAGCGTCGTCGTGGTCTACGACAATGCCGGCGGCGCGCAGGCCTCGCGCGCGTGGTGGACGCTGCGCTGGGGAGGCCTGGACAACGTCCGCATTCTCGACGGTGGCCATGCCGCCTGGGTCGCGGCACGTTGCCCGTCATCCAGACACTTCGCTACTCAAGCGGCGCAGGCCGGCGACGTGGTGCTGACTCCCGGCCATATGCCGACCATCGAGGCCGATGAAGCGGCAGCTCTCGCCGAGCAGGGGAAGCTTTTTGACGCCCGGCCGCGCTCCTCTTATGTCGGCGACCCGGCGAAAGCCGGCACCGGACATATTCCGGGCGCCATCCACGCGGCCGCGGGCGATAGCATTGCCGACAGCAAAATCAAATCGACAGACGATCTGCGCGCGCGCTTTGCTTCGCTCGGCGCGGATGCTTCCGGCAAGATCGGCGTCTATTGCGGCAGCGGCAATTCCGCCGCGCAGGCCGTCGCCGCGATGACAGTGGCTGGTCTCAAGCCTGCGCTTTATGTCGGTTCCTGGTCGGCATGGAGCGCGGATTCATCGCGCCCCG
>DASQRX010000090.1:0-26366 GCA_035642635.1 Xanthobacteraceae bacterium | reverse complement strand
CGCCATCACATGTTTCGCCGCCACCGGATCGGCCAGTGCATCGACGCCAGCGACACGGATCGTGCCGGCATCGGGGCGGAGAAGCCCCGCGATCATGCGCAGCGTCGTGGTCTTGCCCGCGCCGTTCGGACCGAGCAGTGCGTAGAACTCGCCGGCGCGCACCGTGAGATCGAGATGGTCGACCGCGGGCCGGTCAAAGCGTTTGACCAGGCCGCTAATCTCGAGCGCGAACAGATCCGGTGCGAGAGACGCAAAATTTTGCATGAATACTCTACATGTCCGAGGGCGGGCTTTTTCGCGATCATGCTCTAATCGACACAGGTTTCGGCATGGTGAATCAATCGCCGCGAGATTTACGGCAACCGCAACACGGTTAATGCGCGAAAGTGCGACTGGTCTAGCCGCCGACATTGAATGCGGCGAGCGCCGCCATATTGACGAGTTGGGCGTCATTTGCCGACAGCGGCACGATTTGCACCGAGCGGTCGAGACCCACCAGCATCGGCCCGATCACATTCGCCCCGCCCAGCTCCATCAGGAGTCGCGTCGAGATCGACGCGGAGTGGATCGCCGGCATGATCAGCACATTGGCGGGTCCGGACAGGCGGCAGAACGGATAAGCCTCGCGCAGCTCCATGTTCAGCGCGACGTCGGCTGCCATGTCGCCGTCATATTCGAAACCGACGCGCTGGCGATCGAGAATTTGCACGGCTTCCTGGACGCGCGTCGAGCGCTCGCTCACCGGGTAACCAAAAGTCGAGGAGGCGAGCAACGCGACCCGCGGATCGTAGCCCAAAGTGCGCGCGACCCGCGCCGCTTCGATCGTGATCTCGGCGATATCGCCGGCGGTCGGCATTTCGGTCACGGCGGTATCGGCAACCAGCACGGTGCGGCCGCGCGCCAGAACGAGCGAAACGCCCATCACGCGGTGTCCGGGCTTGGCATCGATGCAGCGGCGCACGTCTTCCAGCGCCACCGAGAAGTTGCGGGTGACGCCGGTGACCATCGCGTCGGCGTCGCCGAGCGCGACCATGCAAGACGCGAAATGATTGCGATCCTGGTTCACCAGGCGCTGGCAGTCGCGCTGCAGGAAACCATGGCGTTGCAGCCGTTCGTAGAGATAGGCGGCATAAGCGGCATTGCGCGACGTCATCGCCGCATTGATGATTTCGATGCCGCCGCCGAGTTCGACGCCGAGTGCTTGCGCGGTGTCGCGCACGCGCCGCTCGCGGCCGCACAAGAGCGCCGTGCCGAGGCCTTGGTGCACGAAAGTCGCCGCCGCGCGGATCACCTGCTCCTCTTCGCCCTCCGCGAAGACGACGCGCCGCGGCCGGCGCCGCAGCCGCTCATAAACGCCCGTCAGCACGCCGGCGATCGGATCGAGCCGACTGCGCAATTGTTGGCGATAGGCATCCATGTCAGCGATCGGGCGCCGCGCGACATTGGAGTCCATGGCCGCTTTCGCCACTGCTGCAGGAATGTCGGAGATCAGCCGGGGATCGAACGGCACCGGAATAATGTATTCCGGCCCATATTTAGGGCGCGCGCCGTAAGCCACGGCAACTTCGTCGGGAACATCTTCGCGCGCGAGCTTGGCGAGCGCGTGCGCCGCCGCGATCTTCATTTCCATATTGATGGCGCGGGCGCGGACATCGAGGGCGCCGCGGAAAATGTAGGGAAAGCCGAGCACATTGTTGATCTGGTTCGGGTAGTCGGAGCGGCCGGTCGCCATGATGGCGTCGCTGCGCACCGCGGCGACCTCTTCGGCCGTGATCTCGGGATCCGGATTGGCCATGGCGAAGATGATCGGCTTGTCGGCCATGGACTTCACCATGTCCTTGGTCACCGCGCCCTTCACCGAAAGGCCAAAGAACACGTCGGCGCCGGCCAGCGCTTCGGCGAGCGTGCGCGTCTTGGTTTTGACGGCAAAGCCCGACTTCCACTGGTTCATGCCATCGGTGCGGCCTTCATAGATCACGCCCTTGGTGTCGCAGAGGATCAGATTCTCCGGACGAAAGCCGATGGCGCGCAGCAGTTCGAGGCAGGCAATGCCGGCGGCGCCGGCGCCGTTGCAGACGATCTTGGTGCTCGGGACCTCGCGGCCGGTCAGTTCGAGCGCATTGATCAAGCCGGCCGCTGCGATGATGGCGGTGCCGTGCTGATCGTCATGGAACACCGGAATGTCGAGCAGTTCGCGCAGCTTCTGCTCAATGATGAAGCATTCCGGCGCCTTGATATCCTCGAGATTGATGCCGCCCCAGCCCTTGCCGAGCAGTTTGACGCAATTGATGAACTCGTCGGGGTCTTCGGTCGAGACTTCGATATCGATGGAATCGATGTCGGCGAAGCGTTTGAACAGGACCGCTTTACCTTCCATCACCGGCTTGGCCGCCAGCGCCCCGCGATTACCGAGGCCCAGAATGGCGGTGCCGTTGGTGATCACGGCGACGAAATTGCCCTTGGTCGTGTAGTCGAAGGCTTTGGACTCGTCCTCCGCGATCGCCAGTACCGGAACGGCGACGCCGGGCGAATAGGCGAGCGACAGGTCGCGCTGCGTCGCCATCGGCTTGGTGGCCACGACTTCGAGTTTTCCGGGCCGGCCCTGGCTGTGGAACAGTAAGGCTTCCTGGTCGGTGAAGGTTGGGCGGTGCGAGGCGCCGCCATTTTTGGAAGCCATTTCAATTTCCTATGGGTAACGCCAGGCAGCGTAAGGCGGGGGTTGGAACCTTAGCGAAACCGGCGGCCTGTGCTCAAGGGGCGCGCAAAGGGCGTGTGAGAGGCGTGTAAGGCGAAGTTGCGAGGCGAGACCGCAAGGTCGCGGGGCGAAGAGCGCCGCATTGAACAAGCGGGCGCGGAGGGGTAATCCCTGCTCTTATGCAGTTTGTACAGTTCGACCATATGTCAGTATGTCAGTCGAAGGACCGGTCTGTCTTACGGTCACCCACAAAATCCATCCGCAATCAGATTCCCGATGATCAGATTCCTGCTTCGCTTTCTCGGCCTTTGCCTCTTGGCGACCGCCTTTGTGTTTTTCGTCTATGACGGGACCAAATCGATCGCCAATCACGACCTCGTCTACATCAAGGTCGGCGATGTCTGGGCCATCATCGACCAGAACAGCCTCAACCTGGCGCAGGACTGGCTGAAGCAGAAGTTCGCCTGGGCCTGGGATCCTTATCTGCAGAGAGGCTTCGATCTGCCGGCCTGGGCTGTCGTCGGTGTCGTCGCGGCCTTTCTTATCGTCCTCGGCCGCAAGAAGAAGCCGTTGATCGGTTACGCGCGGGATTGATCTCAGGATGGCTCGGCGCGCTGCGGCAAGGTCCGGCGCAGATGGGGGACCGCAGAGAGATTGCCCTTGCGACGTATCGCCGTGCTTTTCGCAATCGTCATCGCGGTCTTGGTGCTGATCCCTTATGCGATCGCACCGCTCTATCGATTCATCGACCCGGTCTCGACGCCGATGATGTGGCGATGGGCTACGGGTTCGCGGGTCGAACGGGTGACGCTGCCGCTGAACCGCATGTCGCCGGCGCTGCCGCTTGCCGTGATCGTCGCCGAAGACGGTACCTTCTGCAGCAATCGGGGTATCGACCTCGGCGCCATGCGCGAGGCGTTGCGGCACCCCGGCAAAACCGGCGAGTCGCGGGGCGCTTCCACGATCACCCAGCAGACCGCCAAGAATCTTTTCCTCTGGCAGGGCCGTAGCTACGTCCGCAAGGCGCTCGAAATCCCGCTCGCGCTGTGGCTCAACCTGGTTCTGCCGAAACGGCGGATTCTGGAAATTTATCTCAACATCGTCGAACTGGGCCCAAACGGCGAATTCGGCGCCGAGGCCGGCGCACGCTGGGCCTTTGGCAAATCGGCCCGGGACCTCAATGCCTATGAGGCCGCCGAACTGGCCTCGATCCTGCCCAATCCCTACCGCCGTAGCGCCCGGATGCCGAGCATCCTGGTCCGCCGGCTGGCGGGGCTTTATGAACGCCGTTCCGAGGAGTTTTCGGGGCGCGCAGACTGCGTCAGGCGACAGCAACGGGCCCCTAACGGCCGCTAGTTTGGGGCATGATCTTTTCGGAAAACCGGTTCCCACTTTTCCGGATCATGCCCTAGCATTACCAGGCCTGTTCTTCTATAAGCGCGCCACCCTGAGCAACACGACCTACTAGGAGAACGACCCCATGGCCGTGCCGAAACGAAAAACTTCGCCGTCGCGACGCGGCATGCGCCGGTCAGCTGACGCGCTGAAGGCACCGACCTATGTGGAAGACAAGGATTCCGGCGAATTGCGCCGTCCACACCACATCGACCTCAAGACCGGCATGTATCGCGGCCGGCAAGTGCTGAAGAAGAAGGGCGAAGCTTAGAGCATGATCCGGAAAAGTGGATACCGGTTTTCCGAAAAGATCCTGTTCCAATGAAAAAGCTCGCCGCCGAGCGAGTTAACCTGACGAAAGAGGCGTGAGACCAAAGAGCCGCCGCGCAATCAAAGAGCTTTAGTGGCGAAAGATCACCGTCATGTTCGTGCTCGGCTTCCCGCTCCTCCTGCTTCCCTTCGCCATCTACAACATGATTGCGTTCCTCACGCCCGGCGTGAGCTGGACCGCGCCGGTGACAACCGTGCACATGATGTCGGGTCAGGACTGGGTCCTGACCTGGGGAGACATCCTCATCGCCTGCTCGATCTTCTTGCTGTGGATCGAAATGATCAAGGCGACGCGGCTCGGCATGCGCAGCGTCATGGATCACATCCTGGCGATGGTGCTGTTCATCGGCATGCTGGTCGAATTTCTCTTGGTGCCGCAGGCCGCGACCTCGACTTTTTTTCTGCTGATGGCGATCGCGCTGGTCGATGTGCTCGCGGGCTTCATCATCGGCATGCGCGCATCACGGCGGCAGATCGAGGTCGAAGGCCCCGGCGCCGTCTGACGCCGATCACGAGAATCTAGCTCGCGTCACGACACGCCGGCGCCCGCAGCGCGATAAGTCCCATAAAGCTCGTAAAATCTGTGGCTTAGAGTGAACGAGAGAGCACGCGGCCGGCCGTACTGGGCCGTTGGCCGAGTTCCGAATAGGCTGTGATCGCCACTTTGGGCTCGGCGCGGCGGCGGGCGCGAGTTTGCGGATCCTTGGCTGATGTGGCGATGAGATGAGCGACAAAGCCGGCGTTCGGACGGCTCACCTCTCGCGGCGTTTCGCTGTCGCGGTTAATCGGCGTGACCGGAACCAGAGTGTTGCTCACCCGCGTCTCCTGTCCCGAAACGGGACTTTTCCTCAGTGTCAGTCAGGAGGTCGCAAACGCCGTGCCGGTCGAGCCGCCGCGGCGGCATTTACCGAATCGTTTAAAGTCTTGTCGCTAGAGTCTTGCCGATAGAATCGCGCGATACCTTTTCAAGATGAGTTCAGCACAGTGAGCTCAGCCGACAATCCGCTTGGCGATGCAGCGCCGTTCGACGCCGCGCAAATCCTCGCCTCCGTGGGTGAAGTCGCTTACGACTGGCACGTCGACACCGATGTGCTGTTGTGGGGCAACAATGCCGCCGAAGTGCTGCTCATCCGCGATCCCGCGGCGATTGCGACCGGCCGCGGCTACGCCCAGATTCTCGAGGCCGAGAACGCGCAGGCGCGTTTCGACGCCGTCACGCAATCTGGCAAGCGCGACGACGGGCACGGCGTCGCCTATCAGATTCAATACGGCATCCGCCCCGATCCTGGCTCGGAAACACGACTTTGGGTCGAGGATACCGGACGCTGGTTTGCCGGCCCCGGTGGGCAGCCGGCGCGCGCGCGGCGTGCTCCGCGTCATCAATGAACGTCATGAGCACGAGCGCCAGCTGGCGTACCTCGCGCGCTGCGATGGGCTGACCGGCGAATTGAACCGGCACCGGCTCACCGAAATTCTCGAAGACACGATCGACGAGGCGCTGCGTTTCCGCTCCTCCTGCGGCTTTCTTCTGGTTGCGATCGACAATCTGGCGCGCATCAATGAATCCTATGGTTTCGACATCGCCGACGAAGTGATCCGCGAAGTGGGGAAACGCGTGCGCGCCCGGATGCGCGGCAAGGACACGCTCGGCCGTTTCTCCGGCAACAAATTCGGCATGGTGCTGCGCGACTGCACGCCCGACGACATGGCGATTGCGGCCGAGCGGATGCTCGCGGGCATCCGCGACGACATGGTGCCGACCGGGACCGGGCCGATCGCGGTCACCGTCACGATCGGCGGCGTCACCGCGCCGCGTCATGCTAAGAGCGTCGCGGAAGTGCTCGCCCGCGCCCAGGAGAGCCTCGATGCCGCGAAAGCGCGCCGGCGCGGCTCGTTCCAGGCCTATCGGCCCAATGTCGAGCGCGAGGCGATGCGCCGCGACAACGTGCGCGCCACCGATGAGATCGTCGCGGCGCTCAACGAGCGGCGCATCTTTCTCGCCTACGAAACCGTGGTGACGGCAGCCGACCGGCAGCCGGCATTCTACGAGTGCCTGATGCGCATCCGCCGCCCCGATGGCGGCCTCGTCGCCGCCAACGACATTATTCCGATCGCGGAACGGCTCGGGCTCGTGCGTTTGCTCGACTTTCGCGTGCTCGAACTGGTGGTCGACGAACTGATCGGAACGCCGGGCCTGCAAGCAAGCCTCAATGTCTCGCCGGTCTCCACCACCGATCCCGATTGGTGGTCGGGACTAGGATCGCTGTTGCGCTCACATTCCGGCGTCGCCGAGCGGCTCATCGTCGAAATCACCGAGAGCGCCGCCATTCTCGATATCGACGAGACGCGCGGCCTAGTTGCCCGCGTCAAGGATCTCGGCTGCCGCATTGCCATCGACGATTTCGGCGCCGGCTACACGTCATTCCGCAATCTGCGCAAGCTCGGCGTCGACATCGTCAAGATCGACGGCGCCTTCGTGCGCGACATCATGCGTTCGGAAGACGATCGTGCTTTCGTGCGCACGCTGATCGAGCTCGCGCAGCGGCTCAAACTCAAGACCGTTGCCGAATGGGTGCAGGACGAAGAGGCGGCGCGGGTGCTGCAGGATTGGGGCTGCGATTATCTGCAAGGGGCGCTTATCGGGCTCGCCTCGACCGAACGGCCCTGGATCGCCGGCGCAGCTCAAACTCAACCCGGAATGATTGCGGTTTAGATTTTTCGTTTGAGCACGATCTTTTCCGAAAAGCTCTAATCCTTCTGCGACAGCCGGTCGACCTTGCGCTGCATCTCGTCGAGCTGCCGCTTGAGATCGTCGATGTCCCCGGTTTTTTGCGGCGCCTTGTCGGGCTCGGCCGGCGTCTCACCGGCGGCGTTGGCGCTTTCGCGCCGCGCGAACGGCGCAAACATCGCGAAGGTGCGCTCGAACATTTCCATGTTGCGCCGCACTTGATCCTCGAGCGAGGTGAACGCGCCGACGCCAAAGGCCTGCGCCATCTGATTGCGGAACTTTTCCTGTTCGCGCGTCAGCGACTCGATGGAGACTTCGAGGTAGCGCGGCACCAGCATCTGCATGCTGTCGCCATAGAACCGGATGAGCTGGCGCAGGAACGTGATCGGCAGGAGATTTTGGCCCTGCTTGTTCTCTTGCTCGAAAATGATCTGAGTGAGGACCGACCGCGTGATGTCTTCCGACGTCTTGGCGTCGAAGACGATAAAATCGTCGCCGGTCTTGACCATCGCGGCGAGGTCTTCGAGCGTGACGTAAGTGCTCGTGCCTGTATTGTAGAGGCGCCGATTGGCGTACTTTTTGATAGTAACCGGCTCGGCGGTCTTGGTCGCAGCTTCCGTCATTCGGGGCACCAATGCAAACCTTTCCCTCAAAATAGGTGGTTTTGTGCGGCGCGGCTACCGTTATTGTGACCCCCGCAAAAGAAGCAGCAAAATCCGTGCTTTGCTGCGCACAAATCGACCCTCAAACCCGCTTGCTTTCGGCATGCCAGCGATGCGGCTTTTTCCAGCCTTGTCGAGGGCCTGACGCGTCCTTATGACATATATGAAAGTGCCGGGGGCAAGCTCGCCCGAGAGAACCCCGCCTGAAAATAAAGCCCCAACCGGAAGGATTCCCCCATGAAAGACGATATTGTCATTGTCAGCGCGACGCGCACGCCGGTCGGCGCATTCAACGGCGCATTTGCGACAGTGCCGGCGCACGAGCTTGGGAAGACCGCGATCAAGGCGGCGCTCAGCGAAGCCGGCGTTGAAGGGTCGCGGGTCTCCGAAGTGATCCTGGGTCAGATTCTGACCGCGGGTCAGGGTCAGAACCCGGCTCGCCAGGCGTCGATTGCGTCCGGCATTCCGGTGGAAACACCGGCCTGGATCGTCAATCAGCTGTGCGGCTCGGGGCTGCGCTCGGTCGCCCTCGGCTATCAGGCCATCGCCAATGGCGATTCCGAGATCGTCGTCGCCGGCGGACAGGAATCCATGAGCGTCGCGCCGCACTGCGCCTATCTGCGCAGCGGCGTGAAGATGGGCAATTTCGAGATGATCGACACGATGATCAAGGACGGCCTGTGGGATGCCTTCAACGGCTATCACATGGGCAATACCGCCGAGAACGTCGCGCGGCAGTGGCAGATCACCCGTCAGCAGCAGGACGAATTCGCCGTCGCCTCGCAGAACAAGGCAGAAGCCGCGCAGAAGGCCGGAAAGTTCAAGGACGAGATCACTCCGGTCACCATCAAGGGCCGCAAGGGCGATACCGTCGTCGATGCCGATGAATATCCGAAGCACGGCACCACGCTCGAAGCAGTCGGCAAGCTGCGCCCCGCTTTCGACAAGGAAGGTACCGTCACCGCCGCCAATGCGTCCGGCATCAATGACGGCGCCGCCGCCGTGGTGCTGATGAAGGCGAGCGAGGCCGCAAAGCTCGGCAAGACGCCGCTGGCGCGCATCGTGTCGTGGGCGCAAGCCGGCGTCGATCCGAAGATCATGGGCACTGGCCCGATCCCGGCGTCGCGCTCGGCGCTGAAAAAAGCCGGCTGGAATGCCGGTGATCTCGACCTCATCGAAGCCAACGAGGCCTTCGCGGCGCAAGCCTGCGCGGTCAACAAGGACCTCGGCTGGGATACCGGCAAGGTCAACGTCAATGGCGGCGCGATCGCTATCGGCCACCCGATTGGCGCATCGGGCACGCGTGTACTGGTCACGCTGCTGTATGAAATGCAGAAGCGCAATGCCAAGAAGGGCCTCGCCACTTTGTGCATCGGCGGCGGCATGGGTATTGCGATGTGCGTCGAACGCTAAGCCGCGGTTCTGCGGATCATTGACTTAAGTCATTGACCCAAATCATGGCCGGACGGCGCTCCGGCCGCTATGGCCGGCTCGAGTGTAAACTTGCGCCGGCCATCTACGTCTTTAAGCTGGCGCTAAAACCAGGACATAGCGTCCCGGAACGGGTGCCCGGCGAATTCGTCAACAAGAGCATGATCCGGAAAAGTGGAACCCGATCATGCTCCAACGAAACAACCGGGCCATGATCCGATCCAACTTGATCGGATCATGGTTGGGATCGTGACCGGGACCGTCGTTGGGTCTGGATAGGGAGGAGATCATGCCCCGCGTTGCGCTGGTTACGGGGGGGACGCGCGGTATCGGCGCGGCCATCTGCAAAGCCCTCAAAGCGGCCGGCTACAAGGTTGCCGCCAATTACGGCGGCAACGATGAAGCCGCCCAAAAATTCAAAGCGGAAACCGGCGTGCCCGTCTTCAAATGGGACGTGTCGTCGTTCGACGCATGCGCCGCGGGCGTCAAGCAGGTCGCGGCCGAAGTCGGGCCGATCGATGTGCTAGTCAACAATGCCGGGATCACGCGCGACGCCCAGCTGCACCGCATGAAGCCGGAACAATGGGCGGAGGTGATCAACACCAATCTGGGCTCGCTGTTCAATATGTGTCGCCAGGTCATCGAGGGCATGCGCGAGCGCAAATTCGGCCGCATCGTCAACATTTCCTCGATCAACGGCCAGAAGGGCCAGTTCGGCCAGGTGAACTATTCGGCGTCCAAGGCTGGCGAGATCGGCTTCACCAAGGCGCTGGCGCAGGAAGGCGCGCGCTCAGGCGTCACCGTCAATGCCATCTGCCCGGGCTATATCGCGACCGACATGGTCAAATCCATGTCACAGGAAGTGTTGCAAAAAAGCGTGCTGCCGCAAATCCCGATTGGCCGGTTGGGCGAGCCTGAGGAAATCGCGCGCTGCGTGGTGTTCCTCGCTTCCGACAACGCCGGGCTGATCACCGGTTCGACCCTGACCGCGAACGGCGGGCAGTATTTCGCTTGAGCGGAGCTGCCCTATATAGGGTGCTGCGGTAGCAGTTGAGTGGAACCAGCATGGCGTCGCCTCCAAAGTCCATCATCGAGCGACGCCGCGATCAAGTGTTTCCCGATCTCGAGCCGTTCGAGATCGAGCGGATGCGCCGGTTCGGCGAGTGCCGCATCTTCCAGCCTGGCGACAAGCTGTTTACGGCCGGCCAGATCGGACCCGGCCTGATTGTCATTCCTTGCGGTAAGGTCGAAATCACCCGGAACGACGGTTTGGGGAACCGTCACGAAATCGTGACCCATGGGCCTGGCCAGTTCCTGGGCGAGTTGGCGCAAATGGCGGGTCGGCCGTCGCTTGCGGACGCGACTGCGCTTGAGCCCGTGCACAGCATCATCATTGCACCGGAGCGGCTTCGCGCACTGCTGATTGCCGAGGCCGAGCTTGGCGAACGCATCATGCGAGCGCTCATTCTGCGGCGTGTTGGGCTTCTTGAGGTCGGCGCCGGCGGGCCGATCATTGTCGGCCGCGCCGAGAATGCCGATGTGCTGCGGCTGCAAGGCTTTCTCCGCCGCAACGGTCATCCACATCAATTGCTCAATTCCGACACCGATGCCGAGGCCAAGGCGCTGATCGAGCGCTTCCACGTCGATCCGGGACAATTGCCGATCGTGCTCTGCCCGAGCGGGCAACTCCTGCGCAATCCCGGCGAAGACGAATTGGCGCGCTGCGTCGGGCTGGTGCGGCCGATCGATCCCAATCGGCTCTATGACGTCGTGGTCATCGGCGCCGGACCGGCCGGCCTCGCCACCGCGGTCTATGCGGCATCGGAAGGGCTTTCGGTTCTCGTCCTCGATTGCCGCGCCTTCGGCGGCCAGGCCGGCGCTTCGGCCCGCATCGAAAATTACCTCGGCTTTCCGACCGGCATCACCGGCATCGCCTTGATGGCGCGCGCCTATAACCAGGCGCAAAAATTCGGGGCCGAGATGGCGATCCCGGACGAAGTGAGCCGGCTATCCGCGCAAGACGGCGGCGCCGATCCCTTCGTGCTCGATCTCTACAATGGCGAGCGCGTCAGGACCCGCTCCGTCGTGGTCGCGAGCGGCGCGCGCTATCGGCGGCTGAGCGTGGAAAATCTCGACGTGTTCGAGGGCGCGAGCGTCCATTACTGGGCAACGCCGCTCGAAGCGAAACTGTGCGCCAATCAAGAAGTGGCTTTGGTCGGGGCCGGCAATTCAGCCGGCCAAGCCGCGGTTTTTCTCGCCGGCCAAGGCGTGAAAGTCCGGATGCTGGTGCGCCGGCCGGATTTGTCCGAGACGATGTCGCGTTACCTTATCGACCGCATCGCGGGGCTCGCCAATGTCGAGGTCGAAGCCGGCTGCGCGGTGTCTGGACTTGAAGGCAGTAACGGCATGCTGGAAGCGGTGCGCTGGCGCCACGGCGCGAGCGGCGAAGAAGTGCGGCGGCCCATCTCGCATTTGTTTCTGTTCATCGGCGCCGAACCCAATACCGACTGGCTCGCGGGCTCCGGTGTGAAGCTCGACGGCAAGGGCTTCGTGCTGACCGGCGAAGATGCTGGTAGCGATCGTCATCCGTTGGAGACGAGCCGGCGCGGCGTGTTCGCCATCGGCGACGTGCGCGCCGGATCCATCAAGCGTGTGGCGGCGGCCGTCGGCGAGGGTGCGCAAGTCGTTGCGGCGCTGCATTCGTTCTTGGCGGCGACGGATAGCAAGCCTGAAACCCTTGCTGCTATGGCGACCAATCCTTCGGCGCCAGCTCGAATGTCTTGAAATCGAAGCCGGGCGCGACAGTGCAGCCCACCAGCGTCCAATCGCCGAGCGTTTGCGCCGCCTGCCAGGCGTGAGCCGGCACGATGCCTTGCGGCTGTTCGCCCGCGGCAAGATCGCCGCCAAGCGTTAGGCTTTCGATCTTGCCGGCTTGCGGCGCGGAAATTTCGAGTTTGAGTGGCGCGCCGGCATGCCAGTGCCAGACTTCGGCCGCATCGACGCGATGCCAATGCGAACACTCGCCGCGCGCGAGCAGAAAATAGGTCGCGGTCGACGCCGCCCGGCGGCCGCCGATCCGCTGCGTATCCCGAAACGTCTCGCGGAAATGCCCGCCTTCCGGATGCGGCTTGAGATCCAGCATCCGGATGATGTCGGCCGCGGTCAGGGGCGCGCTCAAGAGTGGCGCTTCCTTAGAACTTGTTTTTGCGCTCGCGGATTTCGGCAAAAACCTTCCACGCCGGACTCCCCGAGAGCCCGAGCGACTTCGCCAGTTCGGCATCGTCGGCGCGCAGGAACGGATTGGCCGCTTTTTCCTCGGCGATAGTTGCCGGAATGGTCGGCTTGCCTGAACTCAAGAGCTTCTCCGCCTCTTCGGCACGCGCCGCAAGCGCCTTGTTGTTCGGCTCGATGGTCTTGGCGAAACGGATATTGGCCTTGGTATATTCGTGGCCGCAATAAAAGCGCGTGTCGCCCGGCAGGCCGCGCAGCTTCAACAGCGAATGCCACATCATCTCGGGATCGCCCTCGATGACGCGGCCGCAACCGATCGAGAACAAAGTGTCGCCGACAAAAGCGAGCTTGTCGGCTGGAAAGAAATACGAAATGTGCCCGGCAGTGTGCCCCGGCGTGTCGATGACGCTGCCTTCGAGCGACCCGACTTTGACTTTGTCGCCCTCGCCCACCGTTTCGTCGACATGGGCGATGCGTTGCGCCTCGGCGCGCGGCGCGACGACGCGGCATTTGTGATGCGCTTTGAGCTCGGCGATGCCTGCGGTGTGATCGCCGTGATGATGGGTCACCAGAATGTCGGTCAGCCGCCAGCCGGTCTTTTTCAGCGCCGCCTCGACGGGAGCGGCCTCGGGCGCGTCGATGGACGCCGTCGCGCCGCTTGCCGGATCGTGGATCAGGACGCCAAAGTTGTCGGAAAGACAGGGGAATAGGTAGGTTTCAGCCGGCATGTTGATCCCGATCCATAATGTCAGGGTTTGGATGACAGGGGGGTAAAGGTAGGCATTGCGCGTGATTAACCGCAAGGCCCGAAGGACAAGGTTTCCCGGCTCACGCCCTCGGCGCGCCTTGGAATGACGTGCTAATTTGCTGTTATGGATGTTGTCGACCTGCGAAATTTCTACGCCCAGTACCTTGGCGTCGTGGCCCGGCGCCTGATCGGCCGCGGCATCCGCGACCGCTGGAGTGACACAAGCGGGTTGCGCGTCGTTGGCATCGGCTATGCCACGCCCTATCTCGGCTTGTTTCGCGAGGAGGCCGAACGCTGTTTAGCGCTCATGCCGGCGGCGCAGGGCGTGGTGCGCTGGCCTTCGGCACGCGCCGGTCTCACCGCTTTGGTCGAGGAAGATGAGTTGCCGCTCACCGACTCGGCGGTGGATCGCATGCTTCTCGTGCATGCGCTCGAAATGTCGCCCGACCCGGCCGAATTGCTGCGCGAAGCCTGGCGCGTGCTGACCGCCGGCGGCCGCCTCTTGGCGGTGGTGCCGAACCGCCGCGGCGTGTGGGCGCGCATGGACACGACACCGTTCGGTCACGGCCGGCCCTATTCCCGCTCGCAGATTACCCAATTGTTGCGCGACACCTGGTTCACCCCGACCGGCTGGGGCGAAGCGCTCTATGTCCCGCCGATCTCGCGCACCTTATTCCTGCGCTCGGCCATCGCCTGGGAACGCACCGGCGCGACATTGTCGGCGCCGTTCGCCGGCGTCCATATCGTCGAGGCGACGAAACAAGTCTATCGCGCGCTTCCGGCCAAGCGCGAAAGGCGCCGACTCGTTCCAGCGCTCAAGCCAGTGCTGGCGCCCTCGCCCGGCGCGGCCGCGCTACGCTAGAGCATGGTCCGGCCCATGAAGATGACGATCAACTGCGATATGGGCGAGGGCTTCGGCCTCTATCGTCTCGGCAACGACGCAGCGCTGATGCCGCATATCGACTTGGCCAATATCGCGTGCGGATTTCACGCCTCAGACCCTTCGATCATGCACGCAACGGTACGGCTGGCGAAGCAGCACGGCGTCAAGGTCGGCGCCCATCCGTCGCTGCCCGACATGCAGGGCTTCGGCCGCCGCGCCATGGTTATCTCACCCGCCGAGGTGGAGGACTTGGTCATTTATCAAACCGGCGCGCTCAAGGCCTTTCTCGACGCCGAGGGCATGGCGCTCAACCACGTCAAGCCGCACGGCGCGCTCTACGGCATGGCGGCGCGTGATGAGGCGATCGCGGGCGCGATCGCCGATGCGGTGCGCGGCTTCGGCGTGCCTATACTCGGCATGGCCTCCACCGCGCACGAGGCCGTCTACAAGCAAAAGGGCGTGGCGATGATCCCGGAATTCTACGCCGATCTTGAATATGACGGGGACGGCAATTTGATTCTCAGCAGGGTGCACGACGCCGTCGACCCGGAGCAGGCGACGGCGCGGGTGCTGCGCATGATGCGCGACCAGGTCGTTGCCACCACGACCGGGCGCAACATCCCGATCAAGGCCGAGACCGTGTGCGTGCATTCCGACACGCCGGCCGCGGTCGCCATTGCTGCAGAACTAGCCAAAGCGCTGCGCCAACAAGCCGCGTGATTCGAAAGAGGTCATTGTGGCCACGGCTCGGCGGTGACCGAAGCCGTGTCGGCGCCGACGTAATCAACGAGACTCGAGGCGTGATCGCGGTCGAGCGCGGCGAGCAGCATTTGCTTGATGTCAGCGACCAAGCCCAGACCGGCAAAGACCAGCCCCGAATAGACCTGAATAAGGCTCGCGCCGGCGCGCATCTTGGCCAGAGCGCCTGAGCCGGAATCGATGCCGCCGGCGCCGATCAGCGGAAACACCCCTTCGACCCGCACATAGGTCTCGGCCAGCATGCGGTTGGCGAGCGGCAACAGCGGCCGGCCTGACAGGCCGCCGGCCTCCTTCGCGACCTCGACCTCGCGCAAGTATGGCGGCCGCGCCAGCGTCGTATTGCCGACAATCAAGCCGTCGACGCGGCGCGCGCGCGCGACGCCAACCACATCATCGAGATCGGGCAGCGAAAGGTCCGGCGCGATCTTTAGGAGCACAGGCGTCAGACCGGCATTTCGCGCAACGCGTTCGCGGGCGTCGATCACGCGCGCCAAAAGATCGTCGAGCACGGCGGCCTGCTGCAAATTGCGCAGGCCCGGCGTGTTGGGCGAGGAAATATTGACAGTGACGTAGCTCGCCACCGGGGCGAAGCGCTCGATGAGCTGCACATAATCGGCGATGCGATCGGGCGATTCCTTGTTGGCGCCGACATTGATGCCGACCAAGCCGCCCGCATTGGCACGCGCGGCAAGCCGCTTCAGCGCCGCTGCTGAGCCTTGCGAATCAAAACCAAGCCGGTTGATGACGCCGCGATCGGCGTCGAGCCGAAACAGCCGCGGCGTTGGATTGCCCGGCTGCGGCAGCGGCGTGATGGTGCCGACCTCGACAAAGCCGAAACCGACACGCAGCAGCGCGTCCGGCACTTCGGCATTTTTGTCGAACCCGGCAGCCACGCCGATCGGGTTTGGAAAATTTAGGCCGAACACGCGCAGCGCCAACCGCGGATCGTCCGGCGGCGCCGGCGGCAGCGGCGCGTATTTCAACATTTTGATCGCGAACCGATGCGCGTCCTCCGGCGGAAGCGCGTGCAGCAACGGCCGGGCCAGGCGATCGAACAAGCCGATCACGGGCGAAGCTCCGCAATCTCACGCCGGCCGCCGATCTCGTCGGAGAGCGGCCGGGCCCAGCGCACGGCCTTTAGCGGCAGCGCGCCATAAAGATGCGGAAACAGATCGCCGCCACGTGACGTTTCCCATTTGAGCGCAGAGCCCAAAGCGTCGCCGTCGACGGCGACTAGCATCAGATCGGTCTGCCCGGCGAAGTGCTTTGTCGCGGTTTCGCCGACCTGGGCCGCAGTCGAGAAGTGAATGAAACCGTCGCCGATATCGAGCGCCGATCCGCGATAAGCGCCGGTTCTCTCAGCCCCCTGCCAAGCCGTCCGTTCGCAGATTTTGTAGATCGTCGTCAACCCCAAGCCCCTTGCAAGCCCGCCCGGCGCCTTACGATTCCGGGCGCGACCCTATCGACGGCTTTTGCGCTGTTCAAGGCGAGGCCGCGCCCGGCAGCCGGCGAGGCGGGACTTGAGCATTCAGGCAATAATTCCTATGATCCGAGCATTAGGGCTTGGTCGGTTTTGGTACTGTCAAAATCCGGCTCTAGTTTTTGCTTGAGCATGATCGTGATCGGGGACGGTTCTTCTTCGGGATTGTGCCGGGTTGGGGTTCCCATGCTGACGCACGCGCAGGTCTGGTCGGCCATCGATCTCCTTGCCGCGCGCGCAAGGCTTTCGGCTTCCGGACTTGCCAAGCGCGCCGGCCTCGATCCGACGACATTTAACAAATCAAAGCGCATCACGCCGCAGGGCCGCGCGCGCTGGCCTTCGACCGAATCGATCGCCAAAGCACTGGCGGCGACCGGCACCCCGTTCGACGCCTTCGTCACGCTGATCGAGCCGACGCAGGCTACCGCGACCGTGAAGCCGGTGCCGCTCCTCGGCTTTGCCAAGGCCGGCAATGGCGGGTACTTCGACGACGGCGGCTTCCCGGCCGGCAGCGGCTGGGACGAGATCGCCTTCCCGGCCGTCAACGACGCGCACGCCTATGCGCTCGAAATCTCCGGCCAGTCGATGGAGCCGGCCTATCGCGACGGCAACGTCATCGTGGTCTCGCCATCGGCGCCGATCCGCCGCGGCGACCGCGTCGTGGTGCGCACGCGCACCGGCGAAGTGATGGCTAAAGAGCTCAAGCGCAAAACGGCAAAATCGATCGAGCTGAAATCGCTCAATGTCGAACATCCCGACAGCACGCTGGCGATGGCGGACGTGCTGTGGATGGCCCGCATCCTGTGGGCGAGCCAGTAATCAGGCCGAACGCGCCAGCGCGCCGTCGATCATGTCGATCGTGTTCTGCACCCCGTAAGCCGCGACGAAGGAGCCAAAGCGCGGGCCCTTCTCCTGACCGAGCAACACTTGATAGAGCATGTTGAACCAATCGAGCGAGACGCCTGGCTTGCCGTCCTTGCCCTTTTTCTTTGCATCCAGGAACGGTTCGCGGCGGCCGATTTCGTAGACGACATCCTGGATGCTTTCGGGCGCAGCATCCGCCGGCAATTGCGACAAGGCATCGCGCAAGTCGGTCAGCGCCGCGCGTTCGCCTTCGCCCGGCTCGCGGAACTTCTTCATGGGCGCTACGAAGTCGCGATAATAGTTGATGGCGTATTCGACGAGCGCGGCAAGCCGCGGATGCGACTGCGGCGTCACGCCCGGCCGATAGCGGCCGATGAAGCCCCACAAGGTCTCGGCATTCGCGGCATTCGACGCGGTGACGAGCGACAGTAGCATGGCAAAGGGAACCGGATTGTCGGGCGCAGGCGGCGCGCCGCCATGAATGTGCCAGACCGGATTGCCCAGCCGCTCCCTTAAGCCTTGGCGCAGATAGCCGTCGAGAAATTGCAGATATTCATCGACGTGGCGGGGGATGACGTCGAAGTAGAGCCGCTTCGCCGCCTTGGGCTCGCGATACATGAACAACGACAGGCTCTCGGGGCTGGCATAACGCAGCCATTCGTCGATGGTGAGACCGTTGCCCTTCGACTTCGAAATTTTCTGGCCGTTCTCATCGAGAAACAGCTCGTAGTTAAAACCTTCAGGCGGGGTGCCGCCGAGCGCGCGGCAGATCTGGCTCGATAGCTTCACCGAATCGATCAGATCCTTGCCGGCCATTTCATAATCCACGCCGAGCGCTACCCAGCGCATGGCCCAATCCGGCTTCCATTGCAGCTTGCAGCGCCCGCCGGTGACCAGCGTGGTGACGCGCTCGCCGTCGTTTTCGTAGGTAATGGTTCCGGCTTTGGCATCGTGGTCGACGACCGGCACTTGCAAGACGATGCCGGTCTTCGGATCGATCGGCAGGAACGGCGAATAGGTTTGCGCCCGCTCTTCGCGAAGCGACGGCAGCATCACCGCCATCACTTCCTCGAAGTGCTTGAGCATCGTCAACAGCGCCGCGTCGAACCGTCCCGACGTGTAGCAGTCGGTCGCCGACATGAATTCGTAGTCGAAGCCGAATTGATCGAGGAAAGCGCGCAGCCGCGCATTGTTGTGCGCGGCGAAGCTTGCATGGGTGCCGAACGGATCCGGCACCTTGGTCAGCGGCTTGCCGAGATGCGCCGCCACCATGTCCTTGTTCGGCACGTTGTCGGGAACCTTGCGCAGCCCGTCCATGTCGTCGGAGAACGCGATCAGCCGGGTCTTGATCTTGTCGTCGCTGAGGACGCGAAACGCATGACGCACCATCGTGGTGCGCGCCACTTCGCCGAATGTGCCGATATGCGGCAGGCCGGACGGTCCGTAGCCGGTCTCGAAAATCACCTCGTCTTTCGGCTGCACTTTCAGCCGCGCGACGATCTTGCGCGCCTCCTCGAACGGCCAGGCGTGCGACAGCTCGGCGACCTCGCGCAAGCTTGCCGGATTTTCAATTGCCGCAGTCGTCATTACCTTACCTTTGCAGCCAGATCGTCTTCATCAAAACGGACTGATCGGGAAATAGCGCAGCCAGAGATCGGTGTAGCTGCCCTTTTCCCATAGCCGGAACAGCGCCCAATTCAGCGCCTGGCGCAATAGATCGTTGCCGCGCTTCACCGCGATGCCGACGCCTTCGCCGAAGAAACGGCTCTCGAGAAAAGGGCCGCCGCGGAACGCGCAGCAGCCGCCGGAATCGCTGCCGTTGAGCCAGAACGCCAGCGCAATGCCGTCGCCGAACAACAGGTCGACCTCCTTGTTGCGCAACGCTTCCCGCGCCGCCGCCGCATTCGGATAGGGATGCAGCTCGGCCTCGGTGAACATCTGTTTGAGGAAGGCTTCATGCGCGGTGCCGCCGACGACCGCGATTTTCTTGCCCTCGACGAGTTCCGGCAGCACGTCGCGGATCGGGCTGTCGGCGCGCGCCACAAAGCGCGCCGGCGTGCGGTAATAGGGATCGGTGAAATCGGCCTGCCGCCGTGTCTCGGCGTTGGACGCGATCGATGCGATCACGGCATCGCCGCCGGATTTGTCGTTGAGCGCATCGAGCAGCAAGTCGAAGCGGCGCGCCTGTATGGTGCAGGCGACATTGATCTCGGTGCAGAGCAGCCGCGCGAGATCGACATTGAATCCGGCCGGGTTGCCGTCGGTCCCGGCATAATCGAACGGCGGATAATCAAGCTCGGTCAGGAAACGAATGCTCTGGATGCGCGACAGGTCGGGCCGCTCCGGCCGGCGCCGTGGATCCCAAAAGCCCGGAACGGCGGCGGATGCGGTCACGGCCGGCGTCACGTCGTCCTTCGGCACGACGCCCTGCGCGGTGCCATCCTGCGCCATTGCGGGAGACGCGACGAAGATCATCGCCAGTAAGGCCAACGGCGAAATCGCGCGCACGCAATAGCGGGAAATGGCCGTTTTGGATTGCATTGCTTACGATCCGCGCCGGATTTGGCTCGTCCGCATCGGCCTAGCGGGAGCGCGGAAAAAAGTCGAGGCGCACAGCAAAATTGGTTGGGCCGGGAGCACTCAGACGGACACCGCGATTAGAGATAACGGCGCAAATCGGCCGCTTCCGCCGCTCGTGTCCGGCTGACGTCGAACGGGGCGATGAAATGGCCGTTCTTGTCCATGAGATAGACCAGCGCGGTGTGATCCATCGTGTAGTCGCCGTTCTCGAGCGGGACTTTTTTGGCATAGACCCGATAGGCCTTGATCGCGGCATTGACGGCTGCGGGGTCGCCGGTGAGGCCGCGCACATGCGGATCGAAGTTCGACAGATAGTCCTTCATCACCTTTTGGGTGTCGCGCTCCGGGTCGACGGTGATGAACAGCACGCCGGTGCGGTCCGCATCGGGCCCGAGCTCTTTCATGAGCTGCGACATGTCGAACAAAGTGGTCGGGCAGATGTCGGGGCAATGGGTGAAGCCGAAGAACACCAGGAACGGCTTGCCCTTCATATCGCCGTCGGTCACGGGTTTACCGTTCTGGTCCTCCAGTCGGAAAGGGCCGCCCACGGCGGCGACCGCCTGCCCGATCGGCGATGGCGCATAACCGGTCACCAGCAGGATGGCGCCGAAAAACAGCACAAGCCCGGCGAGAAAAGCACCGAGCACCAGCAAAATGCGAGAGGTTTTGTCGTCCAGGGCCCAAATTCCCATCAGCCGAAACACGCCGCGAAACCGGCGCGGATCGTTTCGAAAAAGACCGTGGTTCCGTAATGTGCCCACAGTAAGACAGTACCGGCCAGCGCCAGCGCGACGAGCGCACTCGCCGCCAATATCGGCCACGACCGCATAAATGGGGTGGCCGTCTCGGCCGCGGTCTCCGGCAAGACCTTCGACATAGCACTCAAATAAGCCCGAACCAGCTCGGCGGCAACGGCTGCGGCCAAGGAGCGTGCACCTCGGCGCGGCGCGAAGGCCGGATTTACCGACAGGCCGGATAGAGCGCCGTCAGTTCCCGGCCGCGCATGATGATGAGCGTCGGCGTCAGTCCGCCGTGCCGGCCAATCCAGGCTCTGATTGCGGGCGGATAATACCGCATGACCTCGCGGCTGCCTTCCCGGGTCGGAACCAGCGAGCGCGAAGCGTCGTCGTAATACGACGCTGCATGGAAGCCCAGCGCGGCGCGGCTGGTGACGCAGACCCGATCCCTTGGAATAACGCCGGTCAACAAGGTACAGGCCGAGAGGCATGGCCCATCGATGACGACGCGGTCCCCCGCCGCGCGTATCTGTTCGAACTTCTGCACGTAGGAGGATACTTCGCCCCCCGGATCATCGACGATGCGAACTTCGGCAAACGCCACAGAGGCGCACAAGACCGACGCCAGCGCGCCGGCCACGATGGCCTGCCATTTCATGGAGTACCCTCCCCCGCTCAATCCTTCGTGATATCGCCCGGCTTTGTGGCAAGACTTCGGGCATCCCCCGTCTTCCTTTGGAAAAGGTCGTCCCCTCCGACAAAAAAAGCCATCGCGCGTCGCACGGACGGCTGCCATTAGGGGTGCTATAAGGAACTCCCCCAAAGGAACCGACGACAAATTGGAACTTAAACCGGAACTCGCAATAACCTTCTTCGCCTTCAGCAAAAAACACTAACGAGTGCTCAGATCATGGAAACGTCAGCCGCCCGCAAGACTAATGTTCCCGAATTTGCCACTGCCTATTATTTCCTCGAAGGATTGAACGAGATCGGCATTGATTACCTATTCTGTAACTTCGGAACCGACCACGCGCCGATCATCGACGAAATGGCGCACCGCAAGAAACGCGGCGAGCCGATGCCCGGCGTGGTGCGCTGCCCGCACGAAAACACGGCGGCCCATATGGCGGCAGGCTATGCGCTGGTGACCGGGCGCGGCCAAGGCGTCCTGGTTCACGTCGATGTCGGCACCGCCAATACCGCAAACGGCATGCACAATCTGTTCCGAAGCCGCCTGCCGGTGCTGCTGATGGCCGGCAAGGCGCCTTACACTGTCAACGACGAGCTGGTCGGCTCGCGCGACACTTACGTGCATTTCATCCAGGAGCCGTTCGATCAGGCGAGCCTGGTGCGGCCCTATCTGAAATGGGAATGGACGCTGCCGTCCGGCGTCGTGATCAAGGAAGCGTTGCGGCGCGCGCATTCGGTGATGCAGAGCGAGCCGCGCGGCCCGGTCTATCTGATGATGCAGCGCGAGACGCTGACGCAGCAATGGCGTGCCGACGAAATCCGGCGCTATCCGTCCGACCAGTTCACCGCGACATCGGGCGGCGGCGCCGATCCGAAGCTCGTCCGCATGCTCGCCGACAAGATTTTGACGGCAGAACAGCCGATTCTGATCACCGGCTATGCCGGGCGGCACGCCCACTGCTCGCAGGCGATCGACGCGCTGGCGCAATTCGCCGGCATTGCCGTCTACGAAGTGAACATGACCAACAATATCTCGCACACATCGCCTTGCTTCGTCGGTTTCTCGGCCGACAAAGCAGTGCCGCAGGCCGATGTCGGCCTCCTGGTTGACGTCGACGTGCCGTGGTTCCCAAGCGACGTCCGGTCGAACGAAACAACGTTCTGGGCGCATATCGACATCGACATTCTCAAGCCGGGTTCGCCGATGTGGACCTTCCCCGGCAATATCCGCATGCAGGGCGACAGCGGGCGCATCCTCGAACAGGTGCTCGAAGAGCTGAAAGCGCGCGCCACGCCGAAATTCAAGGACGCGGTCGCAGCGCGGATGACGCGCCTCAAGGCGATGCGCGATGAGCGCCATGCCCATGCTGCGAAGCTTGCCGCCGATAAAGGCAGGCCCGGCGCGGTCAATCCGCATTACCTGATGGCGGAGCTCGGCAAGCTCATCGAGGCCGAGGACATGATCTTCAACGAGGGCATCACCAATGCGGCGCCGGTGCTGATGCAAATCCCGCGCCCGCTGCCCAACACCACGGTACGCGCCGGCGGCGGCGGGCTCGGCTGGTCAGGCGGCATCGCGCTCGGTGCCAAGCTTGCGGCGCCCGACCGGCTGATGGTGCAGATCTGCGGCGACGGCGGCTTCTATTTCAACAATCCGACCTCGGTGTTCGCCGTCGCGCATCACTACAAGCTGCCGATCCTCACCATCGTGCTCGACAATACCGGCTGGAACGCGGTGAAACAGTCGACCTTGCGGGTCTTTCCAGAGGGTGAGGCCAAGACCGCCAATTCGTTCGAATCGGAACTCGCACCCGATGTTCACTTCACCAAGGTCGCCGAGGCTTTTGGCGCTTATGCGGAAGAACTCACCGATCCGGCCGAGGCACCGGCGGCGCTCGAACGCTGCGTCAAGGCGGTGCGCGGCGGCCGCGCCGCGCTCCTGCATGTGCGCGTGACAAAGATGTGAGGACGCGACAATTGCACGCGTTGCTTTGCGCCAAAATTGCCTTACGGGCTAGCGTGATTGATGAATTTTTCCGGCGGCCTCTCGCCCCATTGCGACATCAGCGCTTCTTCGGCGGCAACGAGGTTTGAGCCGTTGGCGAGGTTGAGCCGATCGCTGTCGGCCCAATGCTCATGCACACGGCCCCACGGATCCGCCCAGTAATCGTAGACCTGGCTGCCGAGCACATGGCGGCCGATACCCCACATGTGCTCGTAAGCGCCGAATTGTTTCAGATAGTCGTGGCCCATGCAGACGTCGTCGATGTCCGGCACTTCAAAGGAAAAGTGATTCAATCCGGTCTTCTCGTGATTGAGACAGAAGAAGACGTGATGATCGACATAGGTGTCGCCGCGATCGCAGCGATTGAACGACCCGATCAGATTTTCCTTGTTCTCGGCATAGACGTCGTCGGAACAGATAAAGCCGAGCGTCTCGCGGAACCAATCGACCGTCTCGCGGAACTTCGGCGTCATCAGCACGCCATGGCCGATGCGCTTCACATGGGCCGGCCCCCGCGGCAGCCGCATTAATTCGCCGGCGCGCGCCGTCGGCGCTTCCCCCGAATTCAGCTTTTGCCGTTTGACCACAATCGGCTCGACCGACGCGATGCCGGCGACCACTTCGATCTGGTAGCCGTTCGGCTCGGTGAGCCGCACGCGCTTGCCGCCGCCGGGCCCGTCGATGGTCTCAACCGCCGAGGCGCCGGGTGCCTTGGCGAGCTTCTTCAGATCGTCCTCGTCATCGACGTAATAGGCAATACCGACGAATTTCGGATCGCCCTTTTCGGTGATGTGAATGTGGTGGTTGGGATCGGTCCCACGCATATAGAGCGCGTTATTGGTGCGCTCGGTCCGCTTCATGCCAAAGCGGGTGAGAAATTCCTCGGCGACATCGAGATCCGGAGACCGCAGACGACCATAAGCGATATCCGCCACTTTAGACCAAGCCATTTCCTTCTCCCTCACATGCCATGCGCTGCGGCTTCGCTGTCCGCGCTGCCGGCTTAATCTGCCACGATCGAAGCGCCGGAGCTACCACGGCGTCATGCGCGAAAGCATGGTCGGGCGGCATAAAGGCCGGGTGAAGCAAATGGAGCGGGCGATGGGAATCGAACCCACGACATACAGCTTGGGAAGCTGTCGTTCTACCACTGAACTACGCCCGCACTCCCGGGAGCATAACCAAGCACGCGCACGGGCGGAAGAGCGGAGCTTTAAGGCCGCATTCAGGCGGCGCGCACGGCGGCCAGAAGACTTTCCATCTCCAAGGACAGCCGGCTGCCTTCCTGCGACAGCGTTTTTGCCGAGACCAGAATCTGCGCCGAAGCCGAGTTGATGCCGCTCGCGCTGTCGTTGACCTCGCCGAGATTGGTGGCGACATGCGCCGCGCTGCCGGTTGCGGCCCGAACATTGTCGGCGATCTCGCGTGTAGTCTGCGCTTGCAGTTCGACCGCGGCGGTGATCGCGTCGGCGATCTCGGCGATGCGGGTGATGATGCCGCCGATCTCCTTGATGCTGCCGACCGAGTCCTGCGTTGCCGCCTGCACGCCCGCGATCTGCATGCCGATGTCGTTCGTCGCCTTCGAGGTTTGCGCCGCCAGCGCTTTGACCTCCTGCGCGACCACCGCAAAACCCTTGCCCGCGGTACCGGCGCGCGCCGCCTCGATCGTCGCATTGAGCGCGAGCAGGTTTGTTTGCTCGCCGATGCGGCCCGCCGCGCGCGTCAACTCGGCGATGCGTCCGTCGGTCGCTTCAGCCTGCGCCACGGCTTCGCGCGCGATCCGCGTCGATTCCTGTACTTGCCGGCTGATCTCGCCGACCGACGCGATCAGCTGCTCGGTGGCGATGGATACCGACAGCACGTTCGTCGACGCCGACAATACTTTTCCTGACATGTCGCGCGTCGCTTCCGCCATCGCGCCGAGCGCCTCCGCGGCCGCCTCGAGTTCGGTCGATGACGACGACACCGAATGGACGACGCTCGCGACAGTGGACTCGAACCGGCCGGCAACGCCAAGCATGTCGGCGCGGCGTTGTTCGGCCATGCGCTTCGCCATTTCCTTTTCCGCGATTTCCAGTTGTTCGACACGAAGCAGCTTTTCCTTGAAAGCTTGCGCCGCGCGGGCGTTGTCGCCGACTTCGTCGGTGCGCGAGCGATAAGGCACGTCGACGTCCTTGTTGCCATGCGCAAGCTCGCGCAAGATCTCGCCGATACGGCGGATCGGGCTGGCGATGGCAACGGCGCCGAACACGGCGAGACCGGCAAGCACGACAATGACAAAGAGACCGATGCCGAGATCGACCGCGCTGACCCGCCGGCGTTCGGCGCCCGCTTGCGCGTTGCGGTCTTCGGCGGCGCTGATCAGATCCTTGGTCGCGTCCTCGATCAGTACATTCATCTGCTGCCCAAGATTGAGCGAGCGCTGAATGTGGGCGACCGTGTCGCCGTACTCCTTTGCCGCGGCGGCAAGCTCGGCGCTGACCGCCACATAGTCATTGGCGAGCGTGCTGATCTTCTGCAGTCGCCGCCTGTCGCCCGGCTCGTCCGTCAAATCGACCGCGGTCGCGATATGCTGTGCGGCGGCGATCTCGTTAGCGCGCAGCCGCTCCAGCGCATGATCGATGTCGGCCGCCACGATGGCGAGACGCATCTCGCGCATTTCGATCTGCATGGCTCCAAGATCTTTCGCCGCGCGCAACGCTTCGAGGGCGGCGAGTTGCTTGTTCTGAGCGATCGCGCGCTGCTGCGCGGCCCAGCGATCTCCGATCTGTTGTTCGGCAAGCATGCCGGCGACGAGCAGCACACCGAGCGCCGCCCAGATCGCGAGCTTCGTGCGAATAGGAAAATCGAAGCCCCGCATCCTCAACCCGTCGACAATCGCGGCATGATTAACGGGTGCGGTTAATTCGACGTAAAAAACTGTCCAACAACGCGGGTTACTATGGGGCGGACACGGCTTTTACCATTAGTTGTACGCACGCGCTGCAGCGAACACGCTCTGCGTGCATGACGGCGATCGACGCCGCTTTATTCGGCGGCGATCCTGCGGTGTCCCGCCGCCTCGATATCGCTGAGACATTTCGAGAGCGCTTCGCCTTCGGGATCGAGCAGCGCCGCGGTGCGGGCATTGGCGATCGCTTCCATCGCC
>DASQRX010000089.1:0-7069 GCA_035642635.1 Xanthobacteraceae bacterium | reverse complement strand
GATCAAACGCTGGACGAAGAGTCCCGGCGTCACGATATGGTCGGGATTGATATCGCCGGGCTGCACCAGCTGCTCGACCTCGGCCACCGTGACCTTGCCGGCGGTCGCCATCGGCGGATTAAAATTGCGCGCGGTCTTGCGATAGAGGAGGTTGCCCTCGGTGTCGCCGCGATAGGCGTGCACGATCGAAAGATCGGCGATGAGACCGCGCTCCATAATGTAGTGCTGGCCGTCGAAATCGCGTACGTCCTTACCTTCGGCGATCTTGGTGCCGTATCCGGTCTTGGTGAAAAAAGCCGGAATGCCGGCGCCGCCGGCGCGGATGCGCTCGGCCAGCGTGCCCTGCGGATTGAACTCGATCTCGAGCTCGCCGGCGAGAAATTGCTGCATGAAAGTCTTGTTCTCCCCGACATAGGAGGAGATCATTTTCTTGATCTGGCGGGTTTCAAGCAGCACGCCAAGCCCGGCGCCGTCGATCCCGGCATTATTGGAGACGACGGTCAGGTTCTTCACGCCGGAATCGCGGATCGCAAGGATCAAGGAGTCCGGGATGCCGCACAGGCCGAAACCGCCGGCCATGATGGTCATGCCATCCTTCAGCAACCCGGCCAACGCGGAGCGCGCGTCGGCATAGACCTTGTTCATGCCCCCTCCATGTCACCCGGCGATTTACACTCTTAATGGCTCATACGCTTAACGCGACAGGCGGAAACGTCAACCGCTCGTCGGATAAGAGTATGTCGTCACGATCGGAAGCTGGATCTGCGGATGCGGGTAATAATTCCACATCACATACATCGCGGCGAACAGGATGGCCGTCAGCACCGGCGCGCCGACGCGGCTACCCAAGGTGAACAGGTTGCCGATGAATGCTGCGACAAACACGAACCCTGCCATGATCGCGACGTAGAGCCAATTCACGGCTGACCAGTCGATAAGCATCGTTTGCTCCTGAGTGACTGCTGTCCGGTTAATGGCGGATTGCGTTAGCTTAGCCGAGGTCGGCGCTCCATGCGACACCCAGTGTCGAAGACCGGAGGGACGTAGGCAAAATCGCGGTTCCAGCGCTCAGGTCTTGGACCAGGGCCGCCCCGCAAGCTTGCGCCCGGACCATAGGAGCACTAGCCGACACTTCATCCAAGACGATATAAGGCTTGCGCAACCTGCCCGTGACACGGCGCCAGCGCATCGCGCCGGCAGCCGTCTTCCTTCAATCAGCCTACTCAACCAGCGTACATGACCAATCTGCTCATTCTCCTCACTTTGCCCGAGAACGTCCGCAATCAATACCGCGACCGGCTGAAAGCGCGCTTTCCGGAACTCACGATCGACATCGCCGATCATCATTCCAAGGTCGGCCCCCATATCGCCAAGGCTGACGCGCTCCTGACTTTCGCGCCCATGCTCTCGCCCAAGGTGTTGCAGGACGCCGCTAGGCTGAAATGGGTGCAGGCTTTGGGCACCGGCGTCGACAATCTCACCGACCAGGACGCGCTGCGCAAAGACGTCGTGGTGACCAACATCCACGGCATCCACGGTCCGCCGGTGTCGGAGGCGGCGTTGGGGGCGATGCTGGCACTCGCTCGCGATCTGCCGCGCGCGGTCCGCCTGCAAGACGAGAAGAAATGGTTTCGCTTTCCGGCAAAGCTTCTGCACAACAAGACCGTCGGGATTTTCGGCGTCGGTGTCATTGCCGAGGCATTGGCGCCGAAATGCAAGGCATTCGGCATGCGCGTCGCCGGCATCAGTTCGGCGCCGCGCCCTGCCGCCGGATTCGATGCCATGCATTCCCGTGATGACCTCCTCAAAGTCGTCGGCGACTTCGACTTCTTCGTCCTGTTGACGCCGCTGACCGACAAGACCCGCAACAGCGTCAATGCCGATGTGTTCGCCGCGATGAAGCCGACCAGCTTTCTGGTCAATCTCGCACGCGGCGAAGTGGTCGACGAGCCGGCGCTGATCGCGGCGCTCACCAACAAACGCATTGCCGGCGCTGCGCTGGATGTTTTCTCTCAGGAGCCGCTGCCGCCCGATCATCCGTTCTGGACGATGGAGAACGTGATCATCACGACGCATCAAGGCGGCTTCTGCGACGTCTATGTCGACTACGCTTTGCCGACCATCGAAAAGAACATGGAGCGGTTTCTTAAGGGCGATCTTGGCGGCATGATCAACGTAGTGGCGCATTAGAAAAGACGCGCCCAGAGAGGATAAAATGGAAAAGCTTCCCGAACGCCTGCAGACGCCGATCTCGACGGCTGAACTTGAACGCCGCTGGACGGCCGTGCGCGCCGCCATGGAGCGCGACAAGGTCGACGTGCTGCTGATGCAGAACAACAACGACTATATGGGCGGCTACGTCAAATATTTCACCGACCTGCCGGCTACCAACGGCTATCCGCTCACCGTCGTGTTCCCGCGCGATGACCTGATGACGCTGGTCAGCCAGGGCCCGTTCGGCGGCGCCAGCAATCCGGCGGCAAGCGGCGACGGCACGCGTCGCGGCGTCAAGCAATGGTTGACCACGCCGAGCTTCGTGTCATGCAATTACACCGCGAATTACGACGCGGAATTGGCGGCGAAGGGACTTGAGCCCTATGCCGGCGGCACGATCGGCCTGGTCGGCGCCGCCGGGATGTCGTTCGCGCTGGTCGACTATCTGCAAAAGGGCCGCTTCTCCAATACCCGCTTCGTCGACGCCACGGATCTCGTCGACACCATCAAAGTCATCAAGAGCGCCGAAGAGCAGGAGCTGATCCGCCGCGCCGCCGCAATGCAGGATGGCGCGATGCGGGCGGCCTTCGCCGCCGTCGAACCCGGCATGCGCGACCGCGATATCGCGGCGATCGCGCAGTGCTACAGCCAGCGCCACGGCAGCGAGAACGGAATCTATCTGTGCGCCTCGATGCCGGCGGACCAACCGGCGCAGTTCAGCCAGCGCCACTATCAGAACCGCGTCATCCAGCAAGGCGACACGCTGGCGCTGTTGGTCGAGGATTCCGGCCCGGGCGGCATGTATACCGAGCTTGGCCGCTCCTGCGTGGTCGGCACGGCATCGGACGAGATCAAAGAGGAATTCGCCTTCGCGCTTGAAGCCCGCAAATTCAATCTGAGCCTGCTCAAGCCCGGCGCGGCCGCAAAGGATGTCTTTGCCGCCTACAACGATTTCATGCGCAAGAACGGCCGGCCCGAGGAGAAAAGACTGCATTGCCACGGCCAGGGCTACGATCTGGTCGAACGGCCGCTGATCCGCAGCGACGAGCCGATGAAGATCGAAAAGGACATGAACATCGTGGTGCACCCAACCTATATCCGCGGCCACGTGCTGTGCTGGGTCTGCGACAATTATCTGATCGGCCCGAACGGCCCCGGCGAACGGCTGCATCGCTTCCCGGAAGCGATCACCGAACTCTAAAACGCCTTAACCAACAAGCAGCATTGCGGCGAACGGTCGGGTTAACTGGACGCTTGAAGCGATGCAGCACTGACAGCGGTCAAAGAAACGACCCAAGGATAACCAAGATGAAGTTGCGATTATTCGCCGCTCTGGCTGCGGCCACGTTGGCTTGCGCGCTTCCGGCACGCGCGGATGATTTCCCCTCGCATTCGCTGACCATGGTCATCCCGTTCGCCGCCGGCAGCCCGACCGACATCCTCGGCCGCATCATCGCCGCGCGCATGGGCGAGGTCTTGGGCCAGACCGTCATCGTCGAAAACGTCGGCGGCGTGGGCACATAGCTAAGATTTATGCGTACGCAGTTTCTCCATATCGCCATTGCTTCAAATCAAACGAAGCAGTGCCGATCTCAGGTTTAAAGCGTACATGTGTTAGCGCGCTGAGCCGCCAGAAGTTCCATCGGAAGTTCCATCGGAAGTTTTTTGTCTGCTGTTTGCGCCAAAAAAATCCTCAATTGCGTCACCGTGAGGTCACTTCGGCATTGCCGGATGCGCCCCGGGCGCTACCTGGCTTTGAGTATCGGAGGACGCAATGCTGCATATTCGCCTCGTCTCTGCGGCGGCGGCAATCGCTATTGTTCTCGCGACCGGCGTCGCGGCAGCGCAACCCGTGAGCAGCGATCAAACAGCCAAGCCGCTGTTGCCGCTCTTTCTCATTAAACAAACCTCGACGCCATCGGCCGCCGCCCATAGCGCCGACACCACCGCGAAGAAAACCAAGAGCAAAAAGATCGCCAGCAAGAAACAGGACAGGATCGCAGCGGCGCAGGACACGGATCAATCGGCAGATACGGCGGAGAGTTCAGCGTCCGCCAGCGCGTGGCTCGCGGCGAGCGGGACGCCGACGAATTCCGCCCCGGCAGCGCCGGGCGCTGACGTTGCGCCGGACAATGCGCCGTCAAACAACGCGCAAGCCGCCGATGAGCAACCCGTCTATGAACAAACCGCATCCGGCAATGCGTATCCGGACGACGGACCGAGCACCATCACGATCGGCAGCGCGTCATGGATCACACAAGTGCTCGCCGCGCTCGGCGGCGCGATTGCCGCCGGCGCGGTCGCCTGGTTTTTGATCGGCGCGGGGCCGGTGCGAACCTACGGTTGATCGCCGCACGGCCGAAGTCAGCGACAACCGGCCGTCATTCGGCCGCCTGTGCAATCGACTTGGCGTCCGCCTTCAAGGATTTGAACAGCTCGAAGGCGTCCTTCGGCTTCATGTTCTTGTGCACGACGGCTCCGACCGCCGCGATCATGGCGGCCGGCGCCTCGGATTGGAAAATGTTGCGGCCCATGTCGACGCCGGACGCGCCCTGCTGCACGGCATTGTAGGCCATGGTCAGCGCCTCGAGCCCGGGCAGTTTCTTGCCACCGGCCATCACGATCGGCACCGGGCATGAGGCGGTGACGGTCTCGAAGTCCTCGTCGACATAATAGGTCTTCACATATTGCGCGCCGAGCTCGGCGATGATGCGGCAGGCGAGCCGGAAATATTTGGCGTCGCGCACCATGGCTTTGCCGACGGCGGTGACGCCCATCACCGGCACGCCCGCGCGCAGCCCGGCATCGACGAGCTTGGTCATATTGTGTACCGAGCGCGTCTCGTGCTCGCCGCCGATGAAGACCTGGATGCCGACGCCGGCGGCGTTCAAACGCACCGCGTCGTCCATGTCCATGGCGATCTCTTCGTCGGACAGTTCCTCGCGCAGAATGCTCGGGCCGCCGGAGGCGCGCAGCACCATCGGCTTCTGACACTCGGCGGGAATGACGCTGCGCAAAATGCCGCGCGTGCAGAACAGCGCGTCGCAGGACGGCAACAGCGGCACGATGGAAAGATCGATGCGCTCGAGCCCCGTGGTCGGGCCCTGGAAATAGCCGTGATCGACCGCGAGCATCACGGTGCGGCCCGACGCCGGGTTGAACACCCGTGCCATGCGGTTCTTCATGCCCCAATCGAGCTGATGCGTGCCTTTCAGATAAAAGCCCGGCGTCTGCTGCGGCTGATCGAGGGAATAGCGTTCACCTTCCTTGTCGGCTTCCGGCATTAGTCCCTCACCTGATGGGTTCGATGTCGATAGCGTGGAGCAGGCCCCCAGGCTCCCTGCCAATAAGGATTGCGCTGGCAAAAGCCGCGGTTGCCGGAGAGCACATTGGGCGAGCACTCGGGGACCGAGGCGTAGAGGCATTCCCACATGATGTTGCCGGCGCCCTGGTCGACGACCGCGCACCACGGCGCGTTGCCGTAGGTCGAGGCGTGGCTGGTTGAGACGCCTAAACTCAAGACGCCCAAGCTTATGGCCGCTGCCGAAAAGAGCGCGGCCGCAAATGTCGGTTCGATCATGATTTTCACGGCGGCCACTTTAGGCCGCCAAGCCCGAAAATCAACGCAAAGGCAATCCCAGGAAATCGGTCAGCGGCGTCTCGGTGGCGTGCCGGCACAACGGGTTGGGTCGCCTGCCCAGCCGCCCCGCAACCTGGAGCCCCTTGGCTTTGTTCTCTATTTGTTCTATAAGCGCATCTTAGACCATACAGTGAACATACACACCTTACTCACCGCCCGTACATGACCAATACCCTGTCAATACACGGGTTTTCCACGGCCTATCCACGGCCAAAAAGGCACGGCCAAACCACGAGCAAGTCGTGGCCAAGAGGTAGTTCAATGGCCGATACACCTGGCCTTTCGACGCAAAAACGGCTGCACCAGACGCGAAATCCCGCCAACGGGCGCGTCACTGCCCTTGAGGAATTGCGCCACCTGCTGCCCGGGGTGGACGATGTCCACAGCACCGTGCCTTTCGGCTTGTCCGCTCTCGACTCCCACCTGCCGCAAGGCTTGGCGGTCGGCGCCCTCCATGAGGTCGTGCCGGAAACTGACCGCAGTGTTTCAGCCGCCTTTGGTTTCATGATGGCCGTTCTGGACCGCTTTAGTTCCCCTCCCCCACAAAGCTTGCACTCGGGCGCGCGCAAGCGCGGCCCGGGTGGGGGGAAGGAGAAACAAATCATCCTCGTCCTGCCGGCCTATGGACAGCGCGAACATGGCCGTCTTTGCGGACATGGGCTGAACAGCCTCGGTCTTAATCCGGCGCGCGTCACTCTGGTCGAGACGGCGCACCGCAAAGAAACCCTGTGGGCCGTGACGGAGGCCTTGCATTCGGGCGCCCCGCTAGCCGTCGCCGGGATGATCGACCGGCTCAATCTCAAGACCAGCCAAAAGCTGCATCTGGCCGCCGGCGATGCGGGCCTGCCGCTCCTTCTCATTCGGCCGGCGCGGACGCTCGAAGCAAGTGCCGCCGCCACGCGCTGGCGCGTCGGCACCGCAGAAGCCGCGCGCGACCGGTTCGGGCTTCTCGCGCGCCCGCGATGGCATCTGCAGCTTGAACGCTGCCGCAACGGACGTCCTGGCCAATGGAGTGTGGAGTACGATCATGTCGCGCATCGTTTCAGTTTGGCTGCCGCGCTGGCCGATCACGCACTTTCTCGCGGCGCAGGCGCTTGGCCCCTCGAGCGAGCCCCGATCTCCTCACTGGGTGGATCCTGATCGGCCGTTCATCCTCGCCATTGCGGCGAGCGGGGGCTTGCACATCGCCGCCTTGAACCAGGCTGCGGAAGACGC
>DASQRX010000088.1:0-26608 GCA_035642635.1 Xanthobacteraceae bacterium | reverse complement strand
TCTCCGGCTATGGATCATCTCGCTAGCTAACGCTCCGATCCCGGCTTTCGTTCGACAAAGAAGGCATAGGCCGCATCAGCTTTTTTGATACTCGACGCGCTCGAGCTGCAACACCATCTGCAACGCCACCGACACGTCGCGCGGATCGGCGCCCGGGCGGCGGCCTTCTTGAGCTCGGCCTCAACGTGCTTGGAAAGGACGGCGAACTGAAAAATCACTCGCGCTGGCGCTCGGTCAGTAGGCGAGCGCCCACGCGCCAAGCCGAAATATCCCGTATCCGAGCACTGCCGCCCATGTGGTCGTAATCGCGAAACTAACAACGACCGTGGTGATGAGTGAAAGGTAACGCGACGCCGCCTCGCTCATGGCGCTCTCCCGAGTTTCAATCCATACCAGTGCGATTTTCTGCACGGCGATGTGACGGCCGTCACATCCCAACAAAAACGGTAAAATCGTGCTGTCCATCACATCGCCACAGTGGCCGGCGTGTAGCCTAGGCACGCCGGAATCAGACTTTCGGAGCGGGCCATGACCAGGATGATCCCGAATACCAGTCGCGCGTTAGCCGAACTTGGACACGGTTTCACGGTTTGGATCCGTCGCGGCAATTCACGCAATGAACTGCGCTATCTCAGTGACAGGGACCTGCGGGACATTGGACTGTCGCGAAGCGACGCTTGGAGAGAATGTTCCAAGCCGTTCTGGATGGTCTAGCCGGTGCTTCCGGCGCCGGGCTTCGCAATAGCTTCACGGTGGAAATTTTTGTGTGCCCCTGGGTCACGTGCGACGGGCGGCAGTCAAATCAGTTAGTCAGCGTCCTCCCGGCTGACCACCTGGCCCTGGTCGATTGCCGGGGCTTTTTTTGTGGTGTGGATCGCGTAATCGCCTAGCAGCGCCAAGCTATTGGAATGAACTTGGAATGAAAAAAGCCCCGGTGGTGTCATGGTGACGCCGGGGCTTAGTTGGCCAGTACGCTGAACCAGTTCCGGCGCTCGCAGCATCGCTCAAATTGGTTGCCGATAACTTAGCGGTCCTGCCACGATCGTTGCGTCAGTTTGTTCCACCTGCGCCGAGAATCCAACATAGCACCACACTTTCGCCCGCGTATTGAAAGCTCCCGCTTACAAGTGTGGTTGTACCGTCACACCGTCGAAAACTTCGGCGGGGTGCGAGCGTGGAGTACAAGGGATTTATCGTCCGAGCTTTTGAACGAGAACCCGGCAAATGGCGCGCTGGCGTCCAGCGACCTGACGGGAAACCTCTACGAGCAGGTAGGCAAGCGCCGCACAATTCAGAGCGGCACAGCCGCCTAACTGATTCAAATATTTGATGATCTCGGCCGCGCATCTTTGTACGCGTGGCGGCATGGACAAGCATTCGGAAATCAGCGAGTTCCATCGATCGTGATTTAGCGCTCATGGCCAGTGCGACACGAGCGGAGGCTTGAGCCATGACAAAACGTCCTGATCTTTACCTCGATCTTGAGGAGCAAGGAGAAGCAGCCCTACGCGGTCGCCATGGCGGACAACGGCCAGATGGTCATGGCCGGACTATGGGCGAAGTGGAAGGACCCGAAGTCAGGCAACGAGATTCAAAGCTGCACGATCCTGACTTGCGGCCCCAACGACGTCATGGCCGAGCTTCACAACCGCATGCCGGTCGTTCTTGCCGAGGCCGATTGGCCGAAATGGCTTGGCGAGGAAGCAGCGACCGAGGATGAATTGCTCGCGCTGCTCAACCCGTGCCCGAACGAGGCACTGAAGATTTGGCGAGTCGATAAGCGGGTAGGGAACGTGCGCAATACAGGGCCGGAGTTGGCTCTAGAGATTTAGGGATGACGGCGCCGGACAATTGCTCGTGTTCGCAGTGCGTGTGCAGGCCGAAAGACGGCCTGGTGGAGTGTCGAAAGTTGAAGCTCGCGACCTCGTGGAAGGCCGCCGAAATGCTCGCGGTCGCCGTGCTCGCGGTCTTCACCGGCGTCAGCACCGAGGCAAGAGCGATGCTAGTCTATTCCTACTATTCGCACCAGATCATCGTAACGACGGACGAACGGCGCAGTGGCCCGGTCGATCTTCCGCCGGAGGTCGGACCTTCCATCGCGGCCTGCTGGAGAGCGCCACATCAGGGCGATCAAGTTACCGTCCAGTTGAGCTTTAAACGCGACGGTTCAATCTTCGGCAAGCCGAAGATCAACTATGTGAAGCCGATGAATAGCTCGACGAGCACTCAGGCGCTCACCGAGTCCATCTTTAAGGCGATCGATGCGTGCCTGCCGCTCCAGTTCACACCGCGCTTGGCGGCCGTCATTGCCGGACAGGTCTTCGTCATCCGCTTTATCGCGCCGTGAGGTATTCTGGCGCGAACGCATGCGAAGCCTTGATCGTAAGGTTGGGGCTTCCGCCGTTACGCATGGTGCTCAGCATGGAGCACGTCGAGTATCAGTGATGTGTGATGACGGCCATCACGTTCGGGGGGACTAACGTGATGGCCGTCGGGCAATCGCGAGTCCGTTGGGGGACAGCTCGCGGGGCTGGTCCGCATCCTGTGGGGAGGGGGCACAATTGGGCCAGCTCAAATTAAAATACGAAAGCTGTTTGCGTCGATCAATTATGCTGAATGATTAAGGTGCCCATACTTAGGTCTGGGTGAAGTTGGGGCCACACCTTCATTGCGAGCGCGGGGCGCGAGCAGTGCACGCAAGCACATTAAAACGGTCACCGTGAACGGTTGGCGTCCTATTTACAGAGCGCGCACAGAGCGCCGCTTATCCACAGGCTACGTTTGATCTTTGCGGGATTTTCGCGCCTACTCCAATGGACGTGTAGTCTGCGGGACGCGTGCGATGGTCGATCATTTGGCGTGGGCTAAAAATTATCGCGACCGAGCAGCCAAATGTGAGGCTGCAAGCAAAGAAACATCATCAAAAGATTTTGCCAGCTGCTATCAGCAGCTTTCGGACCTGTATAGGAATTATGCAAAGCTCGAAGAGGATTTCTTTGAGAGAATGCGCAAGAGGGCCCGCGAGGAAGCGTTTCCGCCAAATAACTACTCAAACAGCATACAGGTTACCCGGCCTTCTTCTGCCTCCCTGAAGGTTGGGCGATTGGCTGCTTAGAGGCCGGCTTTACCGCGCGGAGGACCAAGAGCGCGAATTGCATCTCGGCAACTCGCGTTTTTGGGTCTCGGTGCGTCGGCTATTGTCACCTAGAAACCACAGCCCTCGGCAATCCCTATAAAATGAAATTTAGCCGTCTCGTGGCCACAAAAAAGAACCCCGAAGCAGGGAATGCTCGGGGCTGTGTGTAAGTCGACTCGCTCTACATAGGCTTCTGGGCTGGGCGGTTGGGTGTCGGGGGACGTAACACTCGCTGGGCGCGTTCAACGCCCGCGCGGTCATCCGTCGATTGCCACTGCGACGGCCAGGACGGTTTGACACGGGGCGCGTAGTCAAACTGTGATCAAGATCACAGTAAAGACGGTCTCATACGCTGCGGGAAAAGGTTCCCTTAAAACATAGTAAGGTAGGCAATGCTTGGTTTAACCAGCCTTCTTTTGCCTGCCGCTCGGTTGCGCGACTGTCTTTGAGGCCGCCTCTTTGCCCTTCTTGCCCGAGATAGGCAGCAGCATTTCGCCCTGGCCCGCAATGCGCTTCTTGCCTTTCTTCGCCTTCGGTCGGGCAGTTGCCTTCTCTGCAGATACGCTTCGCCTCAGGGCGTCCATCAGATTCACGACATTGCGCTGTGGCTCGCTCGCTTTGCCCTTTGGTGTCGCAATCCCAGCCTGTTTCTTTTTGAGCATTTCGACCACAGCTTCCTCGTAATGGTCGACAAATTCCGACGGCTCGAAGTCAGACTCTTTGCTTTCGAGGATGTACTCAGCGAGCTTCAGCATATCCGGCGCGATCTTCACGTTCGGGATGTTGTCGAAAAACTCTTTCGCGTCGCGAACTTCATAGGCATAGCGCAGCGTCGCGCCCAGCAAACCCTTGTCCCAAGGCTGCAGCATGATCACGCGTTCTCGCTTTGAAAGTACAACCCGACCAAGCGCGACCATGCCTTTGCCGCGCATCGCCTCGCGAATGACAGCGAACGCTTCTTCGCCAACCTCATCGTTTGGCGTCAGATAGTAAGGGCTATCGAGATAGCGCTCGTCAATCTGTTCGCGCGGCACGAACTTGTCGATTTCGATTGTGTGGCTGCTTTCGATCGCAATCGCGTCGAGTTCGTCGTCCTCAACGAGGACATAGGAGTTCTTGTCGTATTCAAAGCCTCGCGCCTTGTCGTGGCTCTCGACAGGCTCGCGCGTCACGTCGTCGACAAGTTGCTGCCGAAGGCGATTACCAGTCTTCTTGTTGATTTGCCGAAACGACACACGCTCCGACGAGGTCGACGCTGAGTAAAGCGCGACGGGACAAGAGACGAGCGCGAGCCTGAGATAGCCTTTCCAATACGGGCGTGAGGGCGGCACTACTGACTCCCATCATACTTGACTTTGGACGGCCTCGTGTTCACTGTCCGTTCTCATGACCCAGGACGTTTCGGCTATGGACGGCCAGCTGCACACGCCGGTATGCCTGGTAACAGGCTTCCTGGGAATTAGTTGCAGGTGCAATAAACATGGGCGGCGAAGGCAGAGACGCGGCACACATGGCGAGAATGCGCGCCAGGCGGGCACCGTTTTCCGATCCGCGCAAAGGGCGGGTAAAGGAGCAAATCAGATTCGCGTTTCAGCTGTCTCGCGGCAAACCGCTGACAACCGGGGAATTGGTAAAGTATTGCTATGGCGTGCACCGCATTCTGCTCGGCGATCGGAGCTGGTATCGCGAGAATGTGCGACGTGCGGCTCCTCAGCTCGCCACTGTCTGCGGGCATGGTCGCGGTCGTGGGAGGCCGATCCTCTGGGCGCCGCGCGACCCTATACAGAATACCCCATTAATGGAGCTACTCAGAAAGCTGCATAAATGCTGATTTCTCAGACTACGATTTTGAGTATACAATAATCACTTGATTTCTGTATGTAGGGGAGTAAGGTGCTGGCAGCACGATGGAGACTGTCATGCAAAAAAGGGCCGCGATCTACGTACGAGTATCGACCGACAAGCAGACAGTTGAGAATCAAGTGCGAGAGCTGCGCCAGATTGCTGAACGCCGTGGCTGGCAGGTTGTGACGGAATACAGCGATGCTGGAGTTAGCGGTGCCAAAGGGCGTGATAAGCGGCCGGGCTTAGATCAGATGCTCAAGGACGCCAGCAAGCGGCGGTTTGACGTTGTGATGGCCTGGGCGATTGATCGGCTCGGCCGCTCATTGATTGATTTGCTCGGCACGATCCAGACGCTGGAGGCCTGTGGTGTCGATCTCTACCTCGACCAGCAGGCGATCGACACCACTACGCCGGCCGGAAAACTGATGTTTCAGGTTACAGGAGCGTTTGCCGAGTTTGAGCGCAGCATGATCCGCCAACGAGTCAACGCTGGGCTTAAGCGGGCCGTGGAACAGGGAAAGCAACTCGGGAGGCCGAAAGTCAACTCCGCCATCGAAAGGCGAATCCAGAGTCATTTGCGGGCCAAGACGGGCATTCTAAAGGTTGCACGCGAGTGTGGTGTTGGCACCGGAACGGTACAGCGCATTAAGCGAGAGATGGACGCGCGACGATGACTACAGTGCCCCTCTGAGCTGCGATATCCGCTTTCGGGGGTAAAGCAGACATTGATGTGAAGCACCTTCACTTCCGCTTTTGACCCAAAGCGGACATCGGCCGGGGATTCAAGGACCCCCTCAGCGGCTTGTTATCATCCGCCATTTTCGTGCAGAGAGTGTGGTCGATCCAAATCAATGAACGAAACGCAGTTTCGGCGCTTATACGAATAACGGCTCCGATCCTTGGAGGCGTGGGACGGTTGCCATGATTGCGCGAACCATTCCGGCCGTGATCGCTCTTGTGATTGGGATCATGGATTACGATTTCCCCGCGCCCGGGAGTTCCTTAAAGCGCGTAAGCTCGTCGTCGAAGGCGCCAAAACAACCCCCGCCGAAGACCGAGCCAAAATGAAGGAGCTGCACGCGAGATTGGTTCAGACGTAACGCGGCGATACCTCAAACAACTCGATCTAGGCGTCGATCATTCACAGTTTGATCCTGAAGACAAGAACAAGCACGACGCCAAACTAGCGTGATGAGAGCACACCGGTGGGAGATTGTGATGCGTCCGACGCAGAATTATCCGGCGTGGGGCTATTTTGTTCCCCAGCCGAGTTTGCATGACAGCCTTTACATGATGTTGGTCGCGACTACGGTTGGCGCGGTCGCTGGTGCTACCGCTGTGTTGTCTCTTGTCAAATATACAGCCGTAGAACCCAGCATTCAGGCAATTTCGGTTTCGCCCGTTCAGGCATTGCTCCTAGCGACACCGGCTAACGACATACAGGCGAGTGCCAGCACAAATACCGTGACTCAGAATACAGCCGCGCAAGCACCTGCGCTCCAAGACGATCTAGTTGCAGCGTCACCCACCGTGACGGCGGAACATAAAGTGGTTTCAAGGAAAGATAGGCGAATCGTCGCCCACTCAAGCAAAAAGCATTGGCGGCACTTCGCACACGCCTATGGGCAGTTTACATCTTGGTAAGGGGAACGCAAAAGTGAGCCGCGCGCTTTCACGCAATCGGGCAGAAGTTGACGCAGAGAAAAGCGCTACGGAGCGCAAAGAATCTTTTCTGCATGCGCTATCAGCGCGGCGTTCAAGGGCGATGGCTACGAGGTCATCCACGATTTCTGCAAGGACCTGTCGCTGTGTAGTCGAGGCCACGCGGTGTTCTTTCTCCGCCGAAAGGACCATCTGACTCGCCGACATGAGCGGCGAACCCCATTACCTCAGCCTACGCGATCTCGCCTATTGGCAGTCTCGGCGCACGCATAAATCGCCACCGGGGCCGCGGCCGACGCTTGCTGATCTGCAGCGCGCGACGCCGTGGGTCTGGCTATGGTGCGACCGCTGCCAGCATCACACGCCGTTCGCGTGCGCCGTGGCTGTGATCCGCTGGGGCGCCGATGTATCGAGCGACAGGCTCCGGCAATGTGCACGCTGCACCGGCTGCGGCAGCAAGGGCGCGACGATTCAGCATCCGGGCTGGGGCGGCAACAGCATCGGCTTCATGCCGTTCCCGGTAGAGCGTGCGGCAATAGCATGACGGATACAGAGTGGACCTCGCCCCGGAAGATGATGGACTACTACATGCCGCAGGCCGACAGCTTCGCGGAGGCCGAAACCCAACTTTATTGGGCGGTAATGAAACTGCAGATTCGCGCGCGCTGTTGCGGCCTAGTCTACGACCGCGTCGCGCTTAAGCGGCTTCGGCATCTTAATAAGCCGCCTACGTTGCCGCCCGACCTCGAATTGTCAGTCGAAGACGCCAAGCGGAAATGGGGCACTCAGTTTTAATCTTCCCCAGTTCTTCCCGGTGCCGTTTCTTGGGAAGAGCGGTGGCACTCAAATCGAGTTAAGTATTTGATTTTATTGGCGCGCTCGGAGAGATTCGAACTCCCGACCCTCAGATTCGAAGTCTGATGCTCTATCCAGCTGAGCTACGAGCGCCACCGCTGACCATAACGACGCGCACAATAATGGCTTCGCTGTAAAAGTCACTCACCTGGGGCGCCGGCATCTGGTGTGTTTTGCGGTTGTGGACCGCATTTTATGGCTTAAAACGCGGCCGTCTGTGCTTGCGCCCTCATCAGACTTCGTAAAAACTGCAATCATGCCCGGCGACACGGCGTGGAGCGGGCGATTTGATAAGTTCTTGCAGGAGGGAAAAATGGCGAAAGCAAAGCGCGGCCTCGATAATCGGCACCGCGACAAGAGCGGAAAGATCGAGCGCAAGCACGGCAACACCAAAGTGGCGGCGTTGCGCAAGGAATACGGTGAAAGCTTCGCCAAAGGCCGCCGCAAGGACCTGATGTTGAAAAATTTGCTGAAGGAAACCGGCAGCGCCTCGCTGCACGAGTATTTGCGGCAGCATCACAAATAACGGTCGCGTTGCGGGCGGCAGAGTTTGGGTCCGCCGTCCGTCGCCGTAGGGTCGCGTAACAGGCCGCCGCTACGCGATCGGTTCGGGATCGCGTGTTTGCAATTCCGGCGCAGCGCTCGCTGTCGTCGCTCCGGGCACGCTGTCTTGGTGGTGCCGCGTCGCCGGCAATTGCAGCACGGTCGCCATTTGGCCGGGCACGAGCCGCGTGACCATCACGATCTGGCCGCCTGGAAATTCCAGCGCGTCGTGATGAACGTGCGCATCGTCCATATTGATCTGGCGAAACCGCGCGACCTGATGCTCGACGCGCGCCTTGCCGAACATGCTGAAGGCGCGATCGTACACGACAGGACTATCGAAGGCGATCTCGGTGCCGGGCAGCAAGCAGACGGCCACGTCGGGCCAGCCAACTTCGGTGAAGCCACGGGTGATCGACGTCGTAAAGTCGGTCGACACCAGTCTGTCGGCGACCTTCGCGGGCCGCGAAGCGATAAGGTGTAGACTATAGTCGCACATGAAGGAGACCCTCCTATGCGGAGCCGTAAAGACGGCTCCTTGAGTCCTGAACACGGGCGTTGGCGAAATGTTCCGGCACGCGCGCGTTTAGGCCTGCACTGCCATGCCGATGCTCAATTGCATTTGCGGCGGCAGCGGCATAGACCGCCATAAACATTGCGCAGTTTTCAGTGCGGGCGGGGATGGACGACGTCACCAAGCAGGCCGGCGTTCCCGGCGGATCGGCCGCCGCGCAGGCCAAGATTGCGACCGAGACGGCGACCAAGCCCAATCCAAATCCCATGGCGGGTCCCATGGCCGGTTCTTTTGCCGGCCGCGCCGATAACGTGCCGTCCGGCATTATCATGATGATCGCCGCCACCATCCTGTTTGCCGGCGCGTCGGCCGCCAGCAAATGGCTGGTCGCCGAATATCCGGTCGGCGAGGTGCTCTTTCTCCGCTCGTTCGCCTCCTTGATCGGCGGTGCCGCGGTGATCTTGCCGGTGACCGGCCTGTCGGTCTACGCCACACGGCGGCCGCGCGATCATCTCGCACGCGGCCTGTCGCAATCGATCTCGCAGCTTGCGCTTCTGCTCGCCTTCAGCCTGATGCCGCTCGCCGGCGCCGTCGCCATTAATTTTTCCGCGCCGTTGTTCGCCGCGCTGGTATCGATCGTCTGGCTGAAGGAGCCTGCCGGTTACGTGCGCGGCGGCGCGCTTGTCATCGGCTTCATCGGCGTTTTGATCGTAACCGAGCTGGGTGCCAATTCATTGACACTCGGCGCGCTGTTCGCGCTGGTCAACGCGGTCATGTACGGCACCGTGACAGTCGCGGTGCGCGGCATGACGCGGACGGAATCGCCGAACACGCTCGTGATCTGGATGCTGACGGTGCTCGCGTTTTTTCACAGCTTTCTCTTGTTTTTCGGCTGGCGCACGCCGTCGCCTGTCGACGCGGCACTGTTGTTCGGCACCGGCTTCGTCAATGCGGTCGGGCAATGGTTCTGGACCAAGGCGCTGCAGCTCGCACCGGCGCCGGCGGTGACGCCGTTCTATTATCTCATGTTGGTCTGGGCGCTCGGCTTTGGCTTTATCCTCTGGGGCGACGTGCCGTCGGTCGGTCTTCTGGTCGGATCGGGCATCGTCGTCGCGACCGGTTTGTTTTTGTTCTTGCGCGAAGCGCGCCTGCAACAATCGCTCGCGGCCGCGCGCCGGGGCGAAGCAGGGTGAGGCAAACCGCTCGGCGGCGATAGGGCGTCAAGACGCCACAGGGGCCGTCACCCCGCCGAAAGCCCCTCGGAAAGCCCGCAACGGCGCGCTAAGCTTGGATCAATCCGCCGGCAATAGGCGGCGAACAGGCTGAATGGCTGCACGTAACGTGTCTGTGCAAGACCTTGAGGGGAGCAGATGGAACGCCGAGATTTCCTGAAAATCGCGCTCGGAAGCGCGGCTTTGCCGTTCGTGCCGCGGAGCGCCGCGGCGCTGGATTATCCGACGCGACCCGTCCACATGCTGGTCGGGCAGGCGGCGGGCAGTTCGTCCGACCTCAGCGCGCGGCTGATCGGCCAATATCTGACTGATCGCCTCGGCCAGCAATTCGTCATCGATATTCGCCCCGGCGCCACCGGCAACGTCGCGACCGAGGCCGTCGTCCGCTCGGCGCCGGATGGCTACACGCTGCTCCTGGTGAATTCGCAAAACACAATCAATCAGGCGATGTTTCCCGATCTGCCGTTCGACTTCATGCACGACATCGCGCCGATCGCGATCACCCATCGTGTCGCGCTCGTCATGGAAGTGCTGCCGACATTTCCGGCGAAAACCGTCCCGGAATTCATCGCCTACGCCAAGGCCAATCCGGGCAAGATCAACATGGCCTCGGGCGGCGTCGGGGGTCCGCAACATGTCGCCGGCGAATTGTTCAAATACATGGCCGGCGTCGATCTCACCCACGTGCCGTATCATGGCTCGACCCCCGCCATCGTCGATCTCCTCGCCGGCCAGGTGCAGGTCATGTTCGATGTCACACCATCGTCGCTGCCGCATATCAGGGCCGGCAAGCTCTTGCCGCTCGCGGTCACGACGCCCGAGCGTGTCGACTTCCTGCCCGGCGTGCCCGCGGTGGCCGAATTCCTGCCGGGCTACGAGGCATTCGGCTGGATCGGCTTCGGCGCGCCGAAGGATACGCCGGCGTCGATCATCACGACGCTCAACAAGGGCATCAATGACGCCGTCGCCGATCCGGCGATCAAGGCGCGTCTGTTGGATCTCGGCGGTCTGGTCATGCCGCCGAACACGCCCGCCGAATTCGCCAAATTCATCGCCGCCGACACCGAGAAGTGGGTCAAGGTGGTGAAGTTTGCGAACCTCAAGCCGGAATGAGGCCGTGGTCGTGAAACTACGCCGTCGCGCGTTTCTGCGTTTGGCCGCAGCCGGCGTCGCCTTGCCCGCCGTTGCGCGCCTTGCGCACGCGGACAGCTTCCCGTCACGCCCCGTCACCATGGTGGTGCCATTCGCCGCGGGCGGCGGCACCGATATTTTCGCGCGCCTCCTCGCCGAAGGCATGCGCGGGCCGCTCAAGAAGATGAACGCCGATTGCATCGCGATGTTCAGCGAACCCGCCATCAAGGAAAGATACGTACCGCTCGGCATTGCCGCCGCTGGGTCTACTCGCGAGGAGCTTACGGCGATGAATGCCGCCGACGTCGCGCGGTGGGGGCCGATCATCAAGGCCGAAAACATTCGCCAGCGGCGCTGCGCTGCGGTGCCTTCCTAATAAACCACCACGCTGCGAATGCTCTTGCCGGCATGCATCAAATCGAACGCCGTGTTGATGTCGGCAAGCGGCAGCGTATGCGTGATCATCGGATCGATTTCGACCTTGCCGTCGATGTACCAATCGACGATTTTCGGCACATCCGAGCGCCCGCGGGCGCCGCCGAAAGCTGATCCGCGCCATACCCGGCCGGTGACGAGCTGGAACGGCCGTGTCGCGATCTCCTGGCCGGAGCCGGCGACGCCGATGATGATGCTCTCGCCCCAGCCGCGATGGCAGCTTTCCAGCGCGATGCGCATCAGCTTTGTGTTGCCGACGCATTCGAACGTGTAGTCGGCGCCGCCGATCTGATCGTCGCCGCTTTTGGTCATGCCGACGAGATGGGCGACGAGGTCGCCACCGATTTCGGCCGGGTTGACGAAATGCGTCATGCCGAAGCGCTCGCCCCAGGCCCTCTTCTCGGGGTTGAGGTCGACGCCGATGATCATATCAGCGCCGACAAGGCGCAGGCCTTGGATGACGTTGAGCCCGATGCCGCCGAGGCCGAACACGATGCACTTTGAGCCGGGCTCGACTTTCGCGGTGTTGATCACCGCGCCGATGCCGGTGGTGACGCCGCAGCCGATGTAACAGACCTTGTCGAACGGCGCGTCTTGGCGGATTTTCGCCACTGCGATTTCCGGCAGCACCGTGAAATTGGCGAAGGTCGAGCAGCCCATATAGTGGTGGATTTTCTCACCGCCGAGCGAGAAGCGGGACGTGCCGTCGGGCATGACGCCCTGGCCCTGCGTGGCGCGGATCGCGGTGCACAGATTGGTCTTGCGCGACAGGCAGGAGGGGCAGGTGCGGCATTCCGGTGTGTACAGCGGGATGACGTGATCGCCCTTTTTCACCGACGTGACGCCGGGCCCGACATCGACCACGACGCCCGCGCCCTCATGGCCGAGGATAGCCGGGAAAAGCCCTTCCGGATCGGCTCCCGAGCGCGTGAATTCGTCGGTATGGCAAATGCCGGTCGCCTTGATCTCGACCAAGACCTCGCCCGCGCGTGGGCCTTCGAGTTGCACCGTCGTCACTTCAAGCGGTTTGCCGGGGGCAGTTGCCACGGCGGCGCGAACATCCATGATGTGCTTCCTCGTCATTCGGGCGGGAATACGCGCGCGGACGATACATGAGGGAACGATATTTGGGGAGGATCGAATGGCAAATCCGGAACTGCCGGCGCCGCGGCTCGAATTCGTTTTCGCAGCCGAGGTGACGGTCGGTGCGCCGCTCGATCTCGGCGATGTCGCCAAAGGCCGCCGCCGCATCGTGCCGATCACCGGCGGAGAATTTTCCGGGCCCGAGATGCGCGGCACGGTTTTGGACGGCGGCGCGGATTGGCAGATCATTCGCGATGACGGGGTGGCCGAGCTCGAGGCGCGTTACGCGCTGCGTACCGACGACGGCGCGCTGATCTATGTGCGCAATGTGGCGCTGCGGCACGGTCCGCCGGACGTCATGGCGGCAATGGCTGCCGGCGGCACGGTTGCGCCCGGAAGTTTTTATTTTCGCGGCGCGACGTTCTTCGAGACCAGCGCGGCGCGCTATGCCTGGCTGACCGATCACATTATCGTATGCACCGGACATCGCGAACCGGCGCTGGTGAAGGTTGAGTTCTACAGAATTGATTGAACCGCAGCCGGAGATTCCTCGACTAAGTGGCTACGCGTCATTGTTTCGTCATTTCGCGTGACGCTTTCGGCATATCGGAAAAATCTCTACATTCCCCGCGTAAATTTCGGTCGGCAGATTCGCGATAAAACAGAGCAAGGAAGGGCAAGCCCATGGATGTGCTGATCTGGACCATTTACACGATTTTCATCTTCGTCCTGCTCGTGCTCGTGCTCGGCAGCTTCTTTACCGTCAGCACGGCCCAGGTCGCGGTGATCACCCGATTTGGCAAATTCCTTCGTGCGGCCGAACCGGGCCTGAACTGGAAATGGCCGATCATCGACACCATCGCCGGCAAAGTGAGCCTGCGGGTCAATCAGATCAATCTGACGATGGAGACCAAGACCAAGGACAATGTCTTCGTCACGATCCCGATCTCGGTGCAAAACAAGGTCCGTCCCGACAAAGTATTCGATGCCTTTTACAAGCTGTCCAATCCGGTCGAGCAGATTCAGTCCTATGTCGAACAAGTCATCCTCGGCCATGTTCCGGGCATGACGCTCGACGAAGTCTTTGCCAGCCAATCCGGCATTGCGGCTGCGGTGAAGCAGGAGCTCGACGCCGATATGGCGGCGTTCGGTTACGAGATCGTCAATGTGCTGGTCACCGACATCGTTCCCGACGCCAAGGTGAAGTCGGCGATGAACGACATCAATGCCGCCCAGCGCGAACAGGTCGCCGCCGCCGCTCGCGGCGAGGCCGAGAAAATCCTGGTGGTCAAGAAGGCCGAAGCCGAAGCAGAAAGCAAGGCGCTGCAAGGGCAGGGCATCGCCAATCAGAGGAAGGCGATTATCGAGGGGCTGCAAGGCTCGATCGAGCAATTCCAGCGGGTGGTCGGCGGCGCCTCGACGTCCGAAGTCATGCAACTGGTCTTGATCACGCAATATTTCGATACGATCAAATCGATCGGCGAGTTGGACAAGACCAACACATTGTTCTTGTCGCATTCGCCCGGCGCCGTCCGCGACATTTCCGACCAGATCATGCAATCCATGCTGGTCGCGGAAAAGGCGAAGGGATAACGCTCGGCTCAGTCCTCCCCCGGCAGAATCACGATCTGCGTTTGCGTCACCAGCGCGCAGAGCTTGCCGTCGCCGCGGGTGATGCGGGTCTGCCAGACCATCGTGGTGCGGCCTTTGTGCAGCGGCGTACATTCGGCATAGGCCGTATCACCGACCGGGATGATGGCGAAGAAATTGGTCTTGCTCTCGATGGTCGCGGTGCGGCCGCCTGAGGGCAGATTAGCCACGGTGGCTGTGCCGCCGAGATTGTCGGCAAGCGCCATCACCGCACCGCCGTGCAGCGTGCCGTTGCGGTTGTCGAGATCCTTGCGCACCACAAGCTCGGCTGTGACCTTGTCCGGCGAGACATGTGTGATCTCGATGCCGAGGAATTCGGCGAACGGCGGCTGCAACTCGGCGTTGGGATTCATTCAGGGGCCCCTCAAAAAATTAGAGCGCGGCAAATGCCGCGCTCTAGGAATTTAGCCGACAACCGGTCTCGCCGCGACGCGGTCAGGACCGCGGCTGCGGCACGACGCGGATATACGGCTTCGGCGTCTTCCAGCCTTGCGGATAGAGTTTCTTTGCTTCTTCGTCGCTCACTGCGCCGGTCAGGATGACGTCTTCGCCCTGTTTCCAGTTCGCCGGCGTTGCGACGCGGTGCTTGGCGTTGAGTTGCATCGAATCGACGACGCGGAGCACTTCGTCGAAGTTGCGGCCCGTGGTCATCGGGTAAACCAGGACGAGCTTGACCTTCTTGTCCGGCCCGATGACGAAGACATTGCGCACGGTCTGATTGTCGGCGGGTGTGCGGCCTTCCGACGTGCCGCTGGTCGAGGCCGGCAACATGCCGTAGGCCTTGGAGACTTTGAGATCGGTATCGCCGATCATCGGGTAATTGGGTGCGAAGCCGACGACGTCCTTGATGTCGGCCGCCCACTTCCGGTGAATGTCGACCGGGTCGACCGACAGGCCGATGATTTTGACGCCGCGCTTGTCGAATTCGGGCTTCAGCCGCGCCATGGTGCCGAGCTCGGTGGTGCAGACGGGCGTGAAATCCTTGGGATGCGAGAACAGCACCGCCCAATGGTCGCCGATCCAGTCGTGAAAGCGGATTTTACCTTCGGTCGTTTCAGCTTCGAAATCCGGGGCGATGTCGCCAAGTTGAAGTGCCATGAAGATCTCCACCAAGTGTCGTTTTTGAGCGCAATGGACTGATGAGTTTTGCCTACTTTATGTACGGGTTAGCCGCCGGCAATGCCAGACCCAACCGGGAATATTGCATTGACGCAAAAGGACAATTTCTTTTTCAGGGCAGGTCCGGTGGAAAAATCGTCTGCGGCCTGAGGTGGTCCGGGTAGAATTTTTAAAACCATTTTCGCGGATTTTGGCTGCCGGGCCGGCCGCACTGCCCAAAGATTAGCGCGCATTAACAGCCATGCCGTTAGATTGCCTCAACTCCGCCCTTTGCGAGCCACCCTCGCATTAGAGCTTCGAATTGCTTAGAACCCTTCGGTGATTTTTCGCGACAAATAGGGAACGGGTTCCGGCCGTTTGGGTTTAAATATCCGACTAGAGGCGTAAGTAACATGGCGACCATCGAGCAACGCCCCGACCTCGAAACCCTTGCTTTCGCGATTGCGCGCTCGCCTATCGTTGTGGCGCAGACGGTTGCCCGCCGTCGGCTGCCCGATGGCTTTGAGGACGTTGACGTCGCCATTCTCGAATGGATCGCCCGAGAGGGGCGGCGCGTCAGCCGCTCCCTGCTCAGAATTTAACCCCTTCGATAGCCGTTTACTGGGTCGCGTTCGGCAATGCGGTTGCCGTAAGCCCGACCGTGCGGCCTGGAAAACCCGCCGCGTCGAAGTAGCGCGTCGTCCCGACGGTCTGCATATCCAGCACAGTCACCAGCCCATTGGCCGCCGGTTCCGAGGTCACGACCCGGCTCGTCACCTGGGGGACAGTGCCATCGGGCAGCGCTTCCGACAGCACCCGGCCGAGCAGCATGCCCTTGTCGTGTACGTCGAGTTGCATAAGCTGCGCGATCGTGCGGCCGAGATCGGCATTGCTGGCCGGCGCTGGGTCGACGAATTTCGTCTTGAAGTCCGGCCCCTGCATGGCCATGAAATTCCAGGTGTCGCCGCGGCTAAACGAGCCGTGCATGCCCTGGCCCTGCTGCAGGATCGTATCCGCGACCTCGACGGTGCATCGCACCGGCTCGCCGCACACCGTGTCGAAGGAGCGGAAGTTCACCGCAATCGCCGGGTGCGGCGTGATCGCGCTGCCTTCGAGCGCGATATCGTCGAGCGCCAACGTGCCGGGGAATTTGCCGAGCTTTGAATCGACGAACAGGCCGCTGACGTAATCTTGCGTCAGGAGCGCATCGACGACGCGCTTGGCGAGGGCCTTGTCGCCGTCGGGAATATAGACCAGGTCCGAGCCGCCATTGGCGGCCACGACGACTTTCGGCTTGTCGCGATCGCCGCCGATGAGACCGTTGCCGTTCTTGGTGTGCTGGCCGTCGGCGATGGTTTTGTAGCCGTCGTCGGGGTCGATCAGCGGCATTTTCAGCGCATGCGCGAGATCGAGCGCGACAAAGCCGAGCGGCAGGTGGCCCTCGGGGGCATCGGCGAATTTCGTCTTTACCGTCGAACTGGTCTGGCTCTCTTTGCTGATCGTGGAGAAACCGTGGTCGGAGGTCGAAATGATATCGGTCGTATCGAGCAAGCCGAGATCGCTGAGCGCCGCACGGATCTTGGCGAGATCGTTATCGGCATTTTTGATCGCCGCGAGCGAGGTCGGGCCGTTGATGCCGGGAACGAGCATGTTGAGGCTGTCGCCTTGATTATGCTGGCTACCGTCGGGATCGCGCGACCAGAACACCAGGACGAATGGGTTGTTGCGCTCCTTGAACAGCGGCAGCACTGCGCGCGTGGTCACATCCGCGAAGTAATCCTGCTGAACGACATTGGCGACGAGCGTGCCGGGCGTGGTCATATTGCCGGCTACGCCGTTGGCGCCGCGCGTCGGCGCGGCGACCGCCACGTTTGCGGCTTGCAGCCGCTGCGTCAGATCGGCGGATAGCGGAATGCCTTTCGGCGTGCCGGTGGCGTCATCGACGATGATCGTCTGCGCGCCTGAGCGTTCGGTGGGGTCGAAAATGAGGACGGGACCGACCTTGCCGATCGACGCCGTGCTGTAGCCCTTGTCGCGGGCCATTTTCAGGATCGTCGCCTCGTCGAGGTAATTGCCGGCGAAGTGCTCGTCGACATCGCCGAGCACCGCATCGTTCTCCAGAAACGGCGTCGAAGTATTATTGGCGCCCGGAACCGGGAAGCCTGCATAGATCGTGTTCGAAAAGTCGCCGGTATCGCCCAGCATGTGGCCGGTCGCCAAGCCGGAGGCATTCGCGGTGGTAAAGGTCGGGAACAGCGAATGACTGTTGCGAAGGCTCACGCCGTCGCGCGCGATCGCGGCCATGGTCGGTGCCGTCGAGTCATCGACCATGCGGGAGCGCAGGCCGTCGGCGATGAACAGCACTACATTGTGCGGCTGCGCAGCCGGTGTCTGCGCCAAAGCGGGGGCTACCAACGCGAGTTGCAGGATTGCCGTACCGAGGAGGAGCGTTGGTCGCATGGGAAGCTCTGGGCTGAAAAGGGATGCTGGTGTTTTGACCGCGGCATGTGACGTTTGTGTGACTGGCGCGCGGCAGTGGCGTAACCGCGGTCAGCGCGGAGCTCCAGCGCGGAACTCATGTCAGCACTAGCAGGCGTCCCCGACCTTCAGAGTGGCTTGGGCAATCTGTGCAAATCAATGAAGCCATAAAAAAAGGGCGGCCCGGTTAGGGGCCGCCGAGGGTCCGCGCGACAGGAGTAGAAGCGCGGACCCGGACTTGCGAGCGGCCATCAAAGCCCGCAAGCGAAGGAGAGTACGGGGGCGATTACTCGCCCTCCGTGCCGATCGCGTAAGCGGTTTCGCCGTGCACCGCGTCGTCGCCGACCTTCAAGGTCGCTTCGTCCATGCGCAGCGGCACGATGAAGCTGATCACCTTGAGGATAATGTAGGTCAAGATCGCGTTGTACACGATGATGAACACCGCGCCGTAAACCTGCAGCAGGAGCTGGTTGGGATTGCCGTAGAGCAGACCGGTGACATTGACGCCAGGTGCATCCTTGTCGGTGCCGATATATTCGAGCATGTCCGGGTTAGCCAGAATGCCCGTCAACAAACCGCCGCAGATGGCGGCCACGCCGTGCGTCGAGAACACGCTGAGCACGTCGTCCACTTTCGCCATGAAGCTGAGCTTCTGGAACTTGTTCATGGAGAGCCACGGAATGATGCCCGCAACCACGCCGATGATGATCGCTCCGTTGCCATCCACATAACCGGCGGCGGGAGTGATCGCGACGAGGCCGGCGATCATGCCGTTGACAGCACCAAGAACCGACGGCTTGCCATAGGCCATCTTGTCCATGATCGTCCAGACCAAAAGCGCTACTGCGGTTGCGGTGTTGGTGTTGAGCACCGCAGCGCCGGCGTCAGCGTTGGCGAAGTACGGGTCGCCGCCGTTGAAGCCGTTCCAGCCCAGCCACAGGATGCCGGCGCCCACGAGGGTCATCAGCAGGCTATTGGGCGGGAATTGGTCGCGGTCCGCCTGAATGCGGGGACCGATCATCGCTGCGGCGACGAAGCCGGACGTTGCTGCAGCAAGATGGATGACGTAGCCGCCGGAGAAGTCTGCTACGCCCAAACCGGCGAGCCAGCCGCCACCCCAGAGGCTGAACGCGCCCACCGTGTAGACCAGAGTCATCCACACCGGGCAGAAGATCATCCATGCCGCGAAGTTCATGCGGCCCAGAAGCGAACCCCCAAGGATGATCACGGTGATCGCCGCGAACACAAATTGGAAGTACATCAGTGTTGCCATCGGAAAGGCGATGGGCGGCATGCCTGATGCCGCAGCCGGGATAGTCGCTTGACCCGTGGTAAACGCGGCCGACGTTGCGAGGCTAGGCGTACCCACAAAGGTCTGACCTAACACTGTCAGCCATGGTTGCCCGAACGCCATATTATAGTCGAACAGAACCCAGACAACCATTACCGAAGCGAAAGCGTACATCGACATAAAAGCGGAATTGATAGCCCACTTTTTCTTGACGATGCCGCCGTAAAGGACTGTCAGACCGGGAACGCTTTGCAGAGCGACGAACGTAGCTGCCGCTAACTGCCAAGCATTATCGCCAGTATCCAGCCATTGTGGTGTTGCAACGAGTGCCATGTGCCTTCCCCCAAAATGCCCGATCTGCGCCGGGGGCGCACGGGCGAACGATTGATCGTTCGCAATTCTTATGCCAGTTAATCACACATTACCTGGCTACATTTTCCACGAGGCTTCGGCCCGGATGGGGCAGTTTGTGACTAGAAACTTCGCAGAGTGATCATAAAATGGGCAGAAAATGTTGAGAGCGCTTATCGGTACTCGGCCTCTGGCGGCGCTGCTGGCTGCATGGGCTGGGGCATTGGCCCTTATCCTTGGCACCGCTGCCGTCAGCAATGCACAGCATGGCGCAAAGGCAGTCACCTGCACCAATAATTCCAGCGGCGCGAGCTGGCAGATCAATATCGACTACGATCACAGCACGGTGGATACTATTCCGGCCAGTATCAGCGACGCCGAGATTTCGTGGCACACTGCGGACGGGCAAAACTTCAGGCTTGATCGAAAGTCGGGGGACCTTACGGTGATCCTGGCGTCAAGCACCGGCGGCGCTTTTCTCTATGATCGTTGCAAGTTGGCCGATTGAAAGAGTGCGCGCGGGATTAGACTCCGCCCCGCCGCCGCATCGCAAGTCGCGCCGCCCACCGCTCGGCAGCGCCCGGAGCGGTGGTGATGGCTGAGCGGCTACTTTCTCCCGTCAAGGCGACAGTCGGGTTTGCGTCAGAGACCGGTCCCCGCGAGCGCAACGAGGATTTCGGCGGCGCGGTGTTCGGCTATGAGCTGCCCAAGCCGCGCCGGGACATCGTCGCGGCGCTCGCCGACGGGATCGGGGGGGCGAAGGGCGGCCGCGTCGCCGCCGAAACCGCGGTGCGCGGTTTTCTCGACGGATTTTGCGATCTTCCCGAGACGATGGAAGTGCGGCGCGCCGCGGCTTCCGTGCTTAATTCGCTCAATGGCTGGATCTATGCGCTCGCCAAGCGCGACAGCAAGCTCGCCGGCATGGGCTGCACGTTCACGGCGCTCGTCCTGCGCGGCCGCGTCGCGCACGTCCTCCATGTCGGCGACTCGCGCGCCTACCGGCTACGCGGCAATCGCCTGTCGTTATTGACCACAGACCATGTCCGGGAAAGCACCGGCGGCAGGTCGAACATTCTCAATCGCGCGCTCGGCGTCGAGACCGAGGTGCGGCTCGATTATGCGGCCCAGCCGGTGGCCTTGCACGACCGCTTTCTCTTGTGCAGTGACGGCGTGCACACCTATCTGACGCCTGATCATATCGCCGACATTCTGCGCCAGCGCTCGGCGTCCGACGACACCGCGCGCGCGCTGGTTACGGCGGCGCTGCAGTCCGGCAGCAACGACAATTGCACGGCGCTCGTCGCCGACGTCGTCGATCTGCCGACAGCGGAATCGGCCGATGTCGGCGCCGACATCATGCAATTGCCGCTGATCCCGACGCCGATCGACGGGCAAACCGTCGATGGCTTTGTGCTCAAAGTGCTGATGTCCGACGGCCGCTATACCCGCCTGTTCGGTGCGTTCGATGAGGTCGAAGGCGGCGAGGTGGCGCTCAAGTTCCCCAAGCCTCAGGTCGCCACCGTCGCCACCTATCACGCGGCTTTCGTCCGCGAAGCCTGGGTCGGCGCGCGCATCAACAGTCCTTGGGTCGGCCGCGTCATCGAGCTGCCGCCGGGCCGGCAAACCTGTCTCTACACGGTGATGCCGCTTTATCAGGGCGAACTCTTGTCGACACGGCTCGCGCGCCGGCCGCTGATCGGTCTCGAGGAGGGCCGCAACATCGCGATCAAACTGGCGCGCGGGGTGGCGGCGCTGCACCGCGCCGGCATCATCCATCGCGACGTTAAACCGGATAACATTATTCTTGAGCCCGAAGGGTCGCTGAAACTGATCGATCTTGGCGTGGTGCGGGTGCCCGGGCTCGAGGACTTTCCGCCTGAAGATATCCCGGGCACGCTTGCTTACATGGCGCCCGAAATGTTCGCCGGCGAACCCGGCAACGAGCAGACCGATATCTACGCGCTCGGCATCACCATGTTTCGCGCCTTTGCCGGCGAATTCCCCTACGGCAATCTCGACGCCGTGAGCCCGTCGCGCCGCAATCGGCCGGTTCCGCTCGCCGAACTGCGCCCGGATCTGCCGGCGTGGCTGCAGGCCGCGCTCGGGCGGGCGATCGCGCTCGATCCGGCGCAGCGTTTTCGCGACGTAATGGAATTTGCGGTCGAGATGGAAACCGGGCCGGCACGCGCTCCGGAAGGCGTGCGGCGGCCGCAGACGTTTTACGAGCGCGCCCCGGTGCAGTTTTGGCAAGGCGTGTCGGCGCTCCTTGCGCTCGCCGTAATATTCTTGCTGTGGCGGCAGCATTGAGCTTTGCTGCAATCACCAGAGGTGGACGATGCGGATCGCCGGAATTGTATGTGCGCTGATTGCGCTCGCCTTGGTCTCTTTGACCCCCTCGGCGCCGGCGCGTGCGCAGGATTACCCGAACCGGCCCATCCGCATCCTCGTTCCTTACGCGCCCGGTGGGATTTCCGATATTGCCGCGCGGCTTGTCGGCGCAAAGCTCACGGACGCCTTCGGCCAGCAGGTCATCGTTGAGAACAGGCCGGGCGGCAATGGTTTCATCGCGGTGGCTGATGCGGCGAAAGCCGCACCCGACGGCTACACGCTGGTCATGGTGACCACGGGCGACCTCGCCATCAATCCGGTGCTCTTCAAAGACATGCCCTATGATGTCGACCGCGATCTGGCGCCGATCGCGGCCGTCAGCGATGCGCCCATGGTGCTCGCGACCAATGCCGGCAGTCCGTACAAATCGGTCGCCGACGTGGTTGCCGCCGCCAAGGCCAAGCCTGACACATTGGGCGTGTCGACACCCGGCTACGGCAGCATCAACCAGCTCGTGCTGGAGTCGATCGCGCTCAATACCGGCACGAAATTCGTCCACGTTCTATATAAGGGCGGGGCGCCCGCGGCGCAGGCGCTGGTCGCCGGCGATATTCCGCTCGGGGTCTTGGCCAGTTCATCGGTGGCGCCGCACGTGGCCAGCGGCCAAATCCGCGTGCTCGCGATCACCACCGCCAAGCGATCGCCGCTCAATCCGGACTGGCCGACGCTCAAGGAAGCGGGCGCCGGCGACGTGAATGCCTCGAACTGGACCGCCCTGCTCGCGCCCAGGGGAACGCCGCAGCCGATTATCGACAAGCTCAACGCCAAAGTGGTTGAAATCCTCAACATGCCCGATGTGAAGGGGAAGTTCGCCTCGGGCGGCGTGGCGACCATTCCCTCGACACCAGCCGAGCTCAGCGACAGGATCAAGCGCGAACTTGCCATCTATCGCGTGATCATTGAGAAGGCTAACGTTCACGTCGATTGAGAATTTTGTACTGAGGATGTTGCCGATCGGGCGCATTGACATTTTCGCTGCAGCGCCGCAAAGGCAAAAGCCGGTTCGCGGGATTCATAGTCTCAGATGTTCAAGCGAATCCTGATTGCCAATCGCGGCGAGATCGCCTGCCGCATCATCAAGACCGCCCGGCGCATGGGGATTGCCACCGTCGCGGTTTATTCCGAGGCCGATCGCGATGCGCTCCATGTTGAGATGGCGGACGACGCGGTTCTGATCGGGCCGCCGCCGGCGGCGCAAAGCTATCTCCTCATCGACAAGATCGTCGCCGCCTGCAAGTCGACCGGCGCCGAAGCCGTGCATCCCGGCTACGGCTTCCTCTCCGAGCGCGAAGCATTCCCGACGGCACTGGCCGCCTCAGGCATCGTCTTCATCGGGCCAAACCCCAAAGCTATCGCCGCGATGGGCGACAAGATCGAGAGCAAGAAGGCCGCGGCCGCGGCCAAAGTCTCGACGGTGCCCGGCCATCTCGGCGTCATCGAGGACGAGAAAGAGGCCGCCAAGATCGCCGACGCGATCGGCTATCCGGTGATGATCAAGGCCTCCGCCGGCGGCGGCGGCAAAGGCATGCGCGTCGCGCATTCGCGTGAGGAAGTGTCGGACGGCTTCGCCCGCGCCCGCTCCGAAGCGAAATCGAGCTTCGGCGACGACCGCGTCTTCATCGAGAAATTCATCACCGATCCGCGCCATATCGAGATCCAGGTTCTGGGCGACAAGCACGGCAACGTCATTTATCTCGGCGAGCGCGAATGCTCGATCCAACGCCGCAACCAGAAGGTTCTCGAAGAATCGCCGAGCCCGTTGCTCGACGAAGCGACACGCAAGAAGATGGGCGAGCAATCGGTCGCGCTCGCCAAGGCCGTCGGCTACGATTCTGCCGGCACCGTCGAATTCGTCGCCGGCCAGGACAAGAGCTTCTTCTTTTTGGAGATGAATACGCGGCTGCAGGTCGAGCATCCGGTGACCGAACTCGTCACCGGCATCGATCTCGTCGAGCAGATGATCCGCGTCGCGGCCGGCGAGCCGCTGTCGCTCAAACAGAGCGATATCAAGCTCAACGGCTGGGCGGTCGAAAGCCGCGTCTATGCCGAGGATCCTTACCGCAATTTTGCGCCGTCGATCGGACGGCTGGTGCGGTATCGGCCACCGGCTGAAGGCACCCATAACGGCGTCACCGTCCGCAACGACACCGGCGTCACCGAGGGCGGCGAGATTTCGCTTTATTACGATCCGATGATCGCCAAGCTCGTGACTCACGCCAAGGCGCGGCTTGAGGCGATCGATGCCCAGGCCGTGGCGCTTGACGCTTTCACCATCGAGGGCATCCGCCACAATATCCCGTTTCTGGCCGCGATCATGCAGAAGCCGCGCTGGCGTTCGGGCAAGCTCTCGACGGCCTTCATCGCCGACGAATTTCCCGGCGGGTTCGAGCGCGTCGCGCCGACCGGCGTCGTGGCGAGCAACATCGCCGCCGTGGCGGCCGCCATCGATCACGTGCTCGGCGAGCGCAAACGGAAAATCTCCGGCCAATTGAACACTGCGCTCACCCGCGAGCGGCGGCGCGCGATCTGGCTCGGCGCCGACGAAGTCCAAGCCGACGTCGAGCACGACGGCAAATCGATCGTCGTCACCTTCGAGGACGGCGCCAGACACGTTCTGTCGTCGAATTGGGTCCCCGGCATGCCGGTTTGGGCGGGGACCATCGACGACGCGCCGGTCGCGATGCATGTGCGCACCGTCCCGAACGGCGCCGAGCTCGCCTATCGCGGCATCGAGGTGAAAACTTACGTCTACACCGAGCGCGAGGCGCGTTATGCGCGGCTGATGCCGCTGAAAAAACTCTCCGGCAGCGAAAGGGCGGTGCGCTGCCCGATGCCGGGCCTTGTCGTCTCGCTCGCCGTCGCCGAGGGCCAAGAGGTCAAAGCCGGCGAGACGCTGGCCGTGATCGAGGCCATGAAGATGGAAAACATTCTCCGCGCCGAGCGCGACGGCACCATCAAGACGATCCGGGTCAAGAGGGGCGATAGCGTCGCCGTCGACGCGGTGATTATGGAATTCGCCTAAGGGCGAGCTCTGCCGAATCTGGCATCATGCATCCCTCGCCGGGGCCCACCACATGCAGGCCATAAGCTTCCTCCTGTCACCGAGCGGACGTCTGCGGCCGCGGCCTTTCATCTATGGCGCGATCGGCGTTTATCTGTTGGGCGCGGTGTCGCACTTTCTCACCACGTCCGACATCCTGCGGCGCGGCGGCTTGTGGCCCTTCATCGCCGTCCAGCTTGTGCAGGTCTGGATCTGGTTCAGCTTGCACGCCAAGCGCCTGCACGATAGCGGCCGGTCGAGCGGCCTCGCCGTCGGCATTGGCTTGTTCTACCTCCTGTCCGTCGTGCTGCTCTTGATCGTTGCGGACGGCTTCTTCAACACATCGACGGTGCCGATGGCGGATGCGAACGCGGTCGGCGCGCTGTGGCTATTGTTGGTCCTCTATGTGGTCAGCGGGTTCGCCGGGTCGGCGCAGTATGATCTGGCCTGGGTCGTGGTGGCGATCCTGACCTTTATGGCCTTTGTCCCCGTTGTCGTCGCGCTTGGCTTCACGTTATGGCTGGCGCGAAAGCCAACCGAGAATCTATCCAATTGAATAGGTTCTCGGTTGGATTTTTATTTTAGCATGATCTTATCCGAAAACCGGGGACCACTTTTCGGGATCATGCTTACGGAACAGAAGTGATGCTGTACTTCGCGTATGGCTCCAACATGCACCGCGCCGTCATGCGCAAGCACGCGCCGGTGGCGGAACCGATCGGCGTGGCGGTGCTTGCGGACTACCAGTTTGTGATCACGGCGGACGGCTACGCCTCGGTCGAGCCGGCGTCGGGAAAAACCGTGTACGGCGCGGTGTGGCGGCTCACGCCGCGCGACCGCGTGTCTCTCGACATTTGGGAGAATGTCGCCGGCGGACTCTATTGCGCCGAGACTTTGCCGGTTCATCAGGCCGGCAAACTTGTTCCGGCGCTGGTTTATATTGCGCGGAAGTGTCCCGCCGGACAGGCAAGGCCCGGCTATATGGACGTGGTCATCGCGGCGGCCCGCGCGCTGGAACTGCCGGCGAGCTACATTGCGTCCTTGGAGGCATGGTTGCCAGCGGCGACGGACAACGGCGTGCATCCCAAGTTCGGAGATTTTTGTTGAGTGCTCACTATGTCCTTGTCCGCGGTCGTGTCCAAGGCGTCGGCTACCGCGCTTGGACCGAATACACGGCGCTCGAGCGCGGGCTGCAAGGCTGGGTCCGCAATCGCCGCGACGGTTGCGTCGAAGCGGTGTTCATCGGGTCGGACGACGTCGTCGCGGCCATGATCGAGGCGTGCCGCAATGGACCGGCTAGCGCCCGCGTCGATGTGCTCGATCACCGCGAGGCGACGCCGGACGAGGTCAAGCTGCGGCGCGGCGATGAGTTGTTCTCGGTGTTGCGAACGGCCTGAGCGTTTGATGTCGCGCCGAACAGCGGCACGAATGCGGCGCGTAGCGCCATGTCCACTTCGGGCATCGACACCGGCACGCCGAGGTCGGCGAGTGAGGTGACGCCGTAGCGCCGGTCGGCAACGCCGCACGGCACAATTCCGGAGAAATGCGTGAGGTCGGGATCGACGTTGAGCGCGAAGCCGTGCAGCGTCACCCAGTGCCGCACCCGGATGCCGATGGCCGCGATCTTGTCCTCGAACTGCTCGCCTTTATCCGGCCGTCGAACCCACACGCCGATCCGGTCATCGCGGCGCTCGCCGCGCAGGTTGAAGGAGGCGAGCGTGCGGATGATCCATTCTTCGATCGTTAAGACGAAGCGGCGCACATCGGGCGCGCGGCGTTTGAGATCGAGCATGACATAACCGACCCGCTGGCCGGGCCCGTGATAGGTGAATTGCCCGCCACGGCCGGTGGCGTGGACCGGGAAGCGGGCTTCGAT
>DASQRX010000087.1:0-26503 GCA_035642635.1 Xanthobacteraceae bacterium | reverse complement strand
GAGCGGCTCGACGCCGATCGGGCTGTTCGGCGAAGGCAATGTCATCGGCCAGATCAAGGCCGGCACCATGACCTCGCTGGTGATGATGAACAATATCCACTCGCCGAATTTCCCCAATGTGCCGACCTTAAAGGAGATCGGGTACAACGGGCCGCCGTCGCGCGGCTGGTACGGCCTGTTCGCGCCGGCCGGCACGCCGCGGCCGATCGTCGACCGCATCGCCAAGGAAGTCGCCGCCATCGTTGCCGATCCGGATTTCGCGCAGAAGCAATTGAAGGGCCGAAGCCTGGTCGGCGCGACCAATACGCCGGACGAGTTCGCCAAGCAGATCGCCGAGGATCGCGTGGTGGCCGAGCAGGTGGTCAAGCAAGCCGGGATGGGGCCGGAGGATTGATCGCGCGGATTCCCATCGCGGCGCGACTCTGACACAATATGCGATGGTCAAGAAACGCAAAGTCAGAATCAAACGCAAAGCCAAGCGAAATTCGGTCGTTCAAATCTGGACCGGCCATCGGCCGCCGATAAAGCGTGCGGACTTTCATGTCGGCTGCGAGTTTCTGACCGCAAGCGGCCGCTGGCGCTGCACCGATGTCGGCAAGCGCACCATCGCCGCCATCCGGCTCAATCACGACGACGACCCGAGCTGGTACAATGGGCCACCTTACGCGGTGACCGAAACGGTCTTTGACGAATACGACTTCGAGGGCTGCGAACCGGCGCCCGAACGCCGTACCTACGACGCGACCGCCTCGGAAATTGCGCCGGTCCGGCGGCGCAAGCGGCGACACGCCAAAAGCCCGGCCAAGAGACGGCCCAACAAAAGAACCGTGAAACGGGCGGCGAAACCGGCGCGCAAAAGTCGCCCCAAGCGGAACAGTCGGGGCGAAAAGGCCTAAATTCGCCTGTGGATAAGCGGGGACAAGCCGCTCCGGCCTTGCCGCGAGGGCCCGCCACCTTATCTTCACGCCGCAGCCCCGCTACGCTATCGAATCACCATGCGATTTACGCCGCAATTCCTCGACGAACTGCGCGCGCGGCTTCCGGTTTCGGAAGTCGTGGGCCGCCGCGTGAAATTGCGCAAAGCCGGGCGGGAGTGGAAGGGGCTGTCGCCCTTCAACCAGGAAAGGACGCCGTCGTTTTTCGTCAATGACCAGAAGGCGATGTGGTTCGACTTCTCCTCGGGCAAGAACGGCAACATTTTCGATTTTCTGATGCTCACGGAAGGCGTCAGTTTCCCGGAGGCTGTCGAGCGGCTGGCGGGCCAGGCCGGCGTGCCGCTGCCGGTCATGTCGCGCGAGGCGCAGGCGCAAGAAGAGCGCAGGAAGACGCTGCACGACATCGTCGAGCTTGCGGCGAAATTTTTCGAGGCGACGCTTGCGTCAAGAAATGGCGCCCGCGGCCGCGGCTATCTGCTCGACCGCGGGCTTGCCGCTGCGACCCAGCTCAAATTCCGTCTCGGCTACGCGGTGCCCGACCAATATGCGCTGAAAGAACATCTTGGCTCAGCGAAAATTCCGGTCGAGGATATGGTCGAGGCCGGTCTTCTCGTCGCCGGCGAAGATATTTCGGTTCCTTACGACCGCTTCCGCGATCGCGTGATATTTCCGATCAGCGATTGGCGCGGCCGCGTCATCGCCTTCGGCGGCCGCGCGCTCGATAAGGAGGTATCCGCCAAATATCTCAACTCGCCGGAAACGCCGCTCTTCCACAAAGGCGGCACGCTCTACAACATCGCCACTGCCCGCAAGTCCGCGCATGAGGGCGCGCTCGTTATCGCGGTCGAGGGTTATGTCGATGTCATCGCCATGGTCACCGCCGGCTTTGAGGGCACCGTGGCGCCGCTCGGCACCGCGCTCACCGCCGATCAATTGGCGCTGATGTGGCGAATGGCCGACGAACCGATCCTGTGTTTCGACGGCGACAGCGCCGGCCGGCGCGCGGCCTATCGCGCCGTCGATCTGGCGCTGCCGTTCCTTAAACCCGGCAAGAGCATCAAATTCGCAAGCCTTCCCGACGGACAAGACCCCGATGATCTGGCGCGTTCCGGCGGCCGCGATGCGATCGAAGATGTGCTCGGCGGCGCGCGGCCGCTTGCCCATATGCTGTGGGAGCGCGAGAGCGAGGCGGGCTCGTTCGAGACGCCCGAGCGCCGGGCCGCGCTTGAAGCGCGCATCAATGAGGTGACGGCGAGCATCGCCGACGAGACGGTGCGCCGCTACTATCGGCAGGATTTTTCCGGACGGTTGCGGCACCTTTTCGCGCCGGCCAATATTTCGACGCGGCCTCGCACATTCTCGCAAAACGCCTTCGGCCAAAAATCTTTCGGCCAGCAAGATTTTGGCCAAAGAAATTTTGGCCAAAGAGATTTTGCTGGCCGCCGCGGCACTGCTGCGGTGCAATCCGGCGCCGCGCAGTTCGGCCGCGATGATACTTATGTGGCGGCGAGCCCTCATCTTGCGGGCGGTCCGCTGCATCGCGGGCATCGCGCCGCAATCCCGCGCCGGGAAGCGCTGATCCTTTTGGCGGCGATCAATTATCCTTGGCTGCTCCACGACCATTTGGAGGAGCTTGCCGCCGCCGAATTCCGTCATGCCGATACGCAAAGGCTCAAAGGGGCGCTGATCGACGTCTTTGCGCACCATTTTGCCGACGAATTTCGCCACAGCGCCGAGCATGCGCCCGGGCAGGATCCCGACCAAATTGGCGCGGCCGAGCGGTCGGCGCTTGCGGTCGAGCTCGCCAAGCGCGGCTTCACCGATCTTGTCGAGCGGATCCGGCGCACCATCACCACGCATTCGGTCTGGGGCGCCCGGCCGGATGCTGCAGAATCCGATGTTTTGCAGACCTGGAAGCAGCTTGTCGCCTTGCATACGCAGTGGCATTCCCTAACTAGGGAACTGAGAGACGCGGAGGCGGCGCTCGGCCAGGACAATACCGAGGCCAACTATGCGCGGCTTCGCGACGTCAAATCCAGGCTGTCCACGCTCGATGGAACCGAGGCCTTGATCGAGGGATTCGGCGTCTCGTCGGGCCGGGCGGCCAAGTCCATGTAAGCTTCGCCATGTGAGGCGTCGCTGCGAAGGAGTGCCCGGGTAGGGGTGGCGTCCGCGTCATTTCGGTCCGGCACCCGGGCGGGTTTTCAGCGTTGGGCTTTTGCCCTGCAGTGCTGGCAAAACCGCCCGCAAAGCTGGACGGCAGGCTGGTGAGGGAATAAGAGGTCGCCCTCGCCGGTTTTTTAGGGTTAGTCGGAGCTTAACGGAGTTCCGACACATTCGGCCTCCGATTCGGGCGGTGCTGGGCGGGGATGACCCCTTGCCGGCACGGCTCTTTTTGGCCATGGGCTTGAATCCACTAGGAAACGCCTTAGTGGACTAGGCCAATGGCCCAAACAACAATGGGCTCAAAGTGCTTTGGGCCTGGTCCGAGCGCTTAGGTCTCCCGCCGGGTGTGATTCTCACACCATAGGGTAGGGGACCAAGACAGGAGACCCGGGATCTGCCCGCGGAGAAGATGAACATGGCAAGCAAGAGCGTGGCCACCAAAACGATCCCACCCAAAGCCAAGGCGGCCCCGCAGAAAGACTCCGACGCTCCGGAGAAGGACGCTCCGGAAACCCCGGATGCCCCGCTGCCGCTGCTCGATCTCTCCGACGCAGCCGTCAAGAAGATGATCAAGTCGGCCAAGAAGCGCGGCTACGTCACTTACGAACAGCTCAATGCCGTCATGCCGTCCGAGTAAGTCACCTCGGAAAAGATCGAAGACATTCTGGCGATGATGAACGAGATGGGCATCAACGTCATCGAGAATGAGGAAGCCGAGGCTGACGACGAAGAGGGTCGCGAGGAGCCTGAAGAGGAAGAAGAGAGCGAATCCGGCGAACTGGTCGAAGTCAAATCGAAGCCGCCGGCGAAATCCGAAGCCAAGGAGCCGGCCGAGCGCACCGACGATCCGGTACGGATGTATCTGCGCGAAATGGGCTCGGTGGAGCTGTTGTCGCGCGAAGGCGAAATCGCCATTGCCAAGCGCATCGAGGCCGGCCGCGAGGCCATGATCGCCGGCCTCTGCGAAAGCCCGCTGACATTCCAAGCCGTCATCATCTGGCGCGACGAATTGAACGAAGGCAAGGTCTTCCTCCGCGACATTATCGATCTTGAAGCGACCTATGCCGGTCCAGACGCCAAACAGGGACCTGCGGTGCCGGGCGGCGATCCGAACGCTCCCGGCGGCAACGGCATGGCTTCGGGCATGGGGCCGGGAATGAGTTCGGGAATGGCTCCAGGCATGACGCACGGCGCGCCCGGTTTCGCGGCGCAGCCGATGCAGGCCGTGGCCCCGCCGTCGGCGCCGCCGGCCGCGACCCCGTTCAAGCCGATGGGCGGCGCGGCTTCAGGTGACGGCGACGGTGAAGGCGGCGAAGAGGCCGCGATCGCCGACAACGACCTGGACGAGGACGATCTCGAGAATTCGATGTCGCTCGCCGCGATCGAGGCCGAGCTGAAACCGAAAGTGCTCGAAACCTTCGACAACATCGCCGACGCCTTCAAGCGGCTGCGCCGCCTGCAAGAGCTCGATATCCAGGGCAAGCTCAAGAACGAGACGCTGTCGCCGGCGCAAGAGCGCAAGTCGAAGAAGCTCAAGGACGACATCATCCAGGAGGTGAAGTCGCTCCGTCTCAATCAGGCGCGCATCGACGCGCTGGTCGAGCAGCTCTACGACATCAACAAGCGCCTGGTCGGCCACGAGGGCCGGCTGATGCGGCTTTCCGAAAGCCATGGCGTCAGCCGCGAAGAATTCTTGCGCAACTATCAGGGTTCCGAGCTCGATCCGCGCTGGCTCAATCGCGTGTCGAAACTCTCCGCCAAGGGCTGGAAGAATTTCGTCGCCCGCGACAAGGACCGCATCAAGGAACTGCGCACGCATATCCATACGCTCGCCTCCGAGACCGGGCTCGAGATCGGCGAGTTCCGCAAGATCGTGCACATGGTGCAGAAGGGCGAGCGCGAAGCGCGCCAGGCCAAGAAGGAAATGGTCGAAGCCAATCTCCGCCTCGTCATTTCCATCGCCAAGAAATACACCAATCGCGGCCTGCAATTCCTCGACCTCATTCAGGAAGGCAATATCGGCCTGATGAAAGCGGTCGATAAGTTCGAATACCGCCGCGGCTACAAGTTCTCGACCTATGCGACCTGGTGGATCCGTCAGGCGATCACTCGCAGCATTGCGGACCAAGCCAGAACCATCCGTATCCCGGTGCACATGATCGAGACCATCAACAAGATCGTGCGCACGTCGCGGCAGATGCTCAACGAGATCGGCCGCGAGCCGACGCCGGAAGAGCTCGCCGAAAAGCTCGGCATGCCGCTCGAAAAGGTGCGCAAGGTTCTCAAGATCGCCAAGGAGCCGCTGTCGCTCGAAACCCCGATCGGCGACGAAGAAGATTCGCATCTCGGCGATTTCATCGAGGACAAGAACGCGATCCTGCCGATCGACGCCGCGATCCAGAGTAATCTTCGCGAGACAACGACGCGAGTGCTCGCGTCGTTGACCCCGCGCGAGGAAAGAGTGCTGCGCATGCGCTTCGGCATCGGCATGAACACTGATCATACGCTCGAAGAAGTCGGCCAGCAGTTCTCGGTTACCCGCGAACGCATCCGTCAGATCGAGGCCAAGGCGCTGCGCAAGCTCAAGCATCCGAGCCGCTCGCGCAAACTGCGCTCGTTCCTGGACAACTAACCGCTATTCCGTCACCCTGAGGCACGCGCCGGAAAGCGCGCCGCGAAGGGTATTGCCGTGATCGAACTTGAAACCGACGTCCTGATTGTCGGGTCCGGCGGCGCCGGCATGTATGCGGCGCTCGAAGCGGCTGCGGGTGGGGCATCCGTCATCCTCGCCGACAGGAGCTTGATCGGCCGCGGCGGCGGCACGGTCATGGCGATGATGACGGTTGCGGCGGCGCTTGGCGCGCAAACGCCGGACTCTTGGGAATATCATCTCGCCGATACGCTCGCGGCCGGTTACGGCCTGTGCGACGAAGATCTCTCGGCCATCCTGTGCGAAGACGGGCCCAAGCGCATCCTCGAAATGGACTCCTGGAACGTCGGCTGGGCGCGCGAGGACGGCCATATCAAACAGGCGCATGCGCCGGGCCACGACCGGCCGCGCTGCGTCTATGTCGATTTCCTGCGCACCGGTCCCGCGGTGTCGAAGACGCTGCGGCACCAGATGCGAAACGTGCCGGCGATCCGCCGCATCGGCGATCTTCTTGTCGTCGATATCGCGGTGGAGGATGGCGTCGCCTGTGGCGCCACCGCGATCCATATGCAATCCGGCGCGCCCGTCACCATCGCCGCCAAGGCCGTGGTGATCGCGACCGGTGGCCTGACGCGGCTCTACCGGCGCAACAGCGCGTCGTTGAACATGGGCGGCGACGGTTATGCGCTGGCGCTGCGCGCCGGCGCGCAATTGATCGACATGGAATTCGTGCAGTTCTTCCCGATCGGGCATCTGGCGCCGCGGCTCGTCGGGCTCGATCCGATCATGTGGGATCCGTTCCGCTACAAGCTCGGCGGTATTTTGCTCAACGGGCAGATGGAGGAATTCGAACAGAATTATGCGGTCGCAGGCGGCCGCAGCGACGGCACCTATGTTCTGACGCGCGATCTCGCGACCTATGCCATTTTGAAGGAAGTCGAGGCCGGGCGCGGCAGTCCGGCAGGCGGCGTTTATCTGAGCTTCAAGCACGTGCCGGAGGCGGAACTGCGCCGCGCCTTCGGTCCGGTGATCGATACGCTCACCGCAAACGGCATCGATCTGACGCGGCAGCCGATCGAAGTGTCGCCGATCGCGCATTATCACATGGGCGGCGTGAAGGTGGACACGTGCTTTCAAACCAGAGTGCCGAATCTGTTTGCCGCCGGCGAAGCGGTCGGCGGGGCCAATGGGGCGACGCGCTTGTCCGGCAACGCCATCACGGAAGCTCTCGTGTTCGGCGCCCGCGCCGGCCACAGCGCCGCGGCGGCGGCCCGCGTCGCGAACGAACAAAGATGGACCGCGCGCGCCGCTTCGCCCGCGCTCGATCTCTTGCGACGGCGCACGACGAAGCTTTCAGCCAACCCGGCGGCTCTGATCGTCGATCTGCAGGCGGTGATGACCGATGAGGTGGGCCCGTTCCGCACCGCGGCAACGCTTACCGGCGCGCTCGCCGAGATCGACCGCATCGCGCAGGCGATCGGCTCCGATCCGATGTCGTCGGGCGAGCCGGCCGATACCGTGCTGACCGACTGGCTTGATCTGCGCAACATGACGCTGGTGGTGCGCAGTGTTTGCCTCGCGGCGCTCGCGCGGCATGAGAGCCGCGGCAGCCATCAGCGCGAGGATTTTCCGGGCCTCGATCCGCGCTTCCAATGCAATCAAATCGTCGAATTGCGCAATGGCAGGCTCGACCTGTCGTCGAACGCGCCCGCGCCATCGGCGCAACGGCTTGCAGGCGCGCCGGCATGATCGCAACGCTTCTCATTCAGCGCGGCGCCCGCAACGCGCCGCATACAATCGAGCGTTTCGACGTGCCGTTCGTTCCCGGCCAGACCGTGCTTGACGGGTTGCGCTATATCCGCGCGCACGCGGACCCGACGCTCGCCTTCCGCTTCTCCTGCATCAACGCCAATGCCTGCAAGGAATGCATGATGCTGATCGACGGCGAAGTGGTCTATGCCTGCACCACGCGGCTCCGCGAAGGCGAGATGCAGCTTTTGCCGTTGCCGAAAAAGATCCTGGTGAGCGACCTCGTCACCGAGATCGCGCCGCCGGACGAGCGATTGAAGTCGCCGCAGCCTTAGAGTGCGTCACGCTTTCCACAACGGGCGGAACTGCGTCGCGACGACATTCTCATAAACCAGGTCGCTATCGAGAATTCCTTGCTTCCGCGCGAACGCGCTCATGCCGGCGACAAAATCCGGCGACAGCGTGGCGTCGTAATAGGGCAAATCGCGGCGGATCAGGTCGGTGATCAAAGCGGCTTCCGACGGCGGAAATAATTTGTCGCCGACCGTCTTGGCGCGCGTCACGTCGGCCTTCAGCGCCGCTTGCGTCTTCACGATTGCTCGCACCGCAGCCGCAACTTGCTCCGGCGCGCGTGCGATCAGCGCGTCGCTCGTAGCGATGGTCGCAGCCGTGTAGTTGAAACACGGTTTCGGCCCGTCGCCGCGGCGGACGTCGAGTACCAGCGCGCCGACGCCGCGGCGCAGCGCCACTTCGGCACCCATGCCGTTGGCCCAGAACCCGTCGATCTTGCGCTCCTCGAGCGCCTTCGCCGCGGTCAAACCGAAATTGACGCCGGCGCCGACCGCGCCTGGCACCGGCGCGATGGTCACGCCGTCGCGCACAAGATCGATCCCGGCTTCGGTGAGAAGCCCGCGCAAGCCCATATCGACCCACGGCGCTGCCCCGATGCGGCGGCCTTTGACGGCCGCAATGTCGCCGCGCTTGGCGCCGAGATCGCCGTGCATGATCAGGAACCAATACATGCCCTGCGCCTGCGCACAGAGGAGCTTGGCGCCGGCAAAGCGCGGAAACGCCGCCAGCGCCGAATGCGCCGAGCCGCCGACGAAGTCCACCGCGCCGTCGCGCAATGCCGCATAGGCCTTGTCGACTGGAAAAATCAGCTCGAGTTCGACATCGAGCTCCTCGGCCTCGAACAAGCCAAGCGCAACCGCGGCCTCCGCCGGAAAATAGGAATTCGAAATCATGTCGGGAACGGCGAGCTTCATGATCTTCCCTTGCGCGCTTGAATGACGGACCATCCGTCATAATACGGACCATCCGTCATAATGAGGGCTTCGCACATGCGCCAGCTTTACCTCGGCGCGGCGACGGCATTCGCGGCGGCCGTTCTCTTCTGCACCCCACATACCGCCGCAGCGCAACGTCCCGGCCCCGGTCCGTGCCGCGAGGCGGTGAACGGGCTCGTCTCGCTGCTTGACGGCAAGATGGACGACACCGCGCTCTATCGCGACAGCTTCAAGGTCGTGGTGAACACCTGCGGACCGGTGAAGGCGATGAAGGCGCAATCAGCTGCGCCGCCGCCGTCGGGCCGCGCCGCCTGCCACGATCTTGCCGTGGCACTGACCGACCTGATCGAGGACGACAAGATGGACACGGCGGACTTCGTCAAAGCGCGCACCGCATTTTCGCAAAGCTGCGCGCCGCGTTGACGGTGAAACTAACCTGCCTAAAACTACCCGGCCCAAGCAAGCCGCGGCGCGGCTAATTCCACACGTCGTCGTTGGGAATAGCCGGACGGACGGCGTGGCTTCGCTCGACCATTCTTTCGTCATTGCCGGGCTTGACCCGGCAATCCATGCTCCGGAAAGGCGTCAGAACGGCATTTTCCGCACGTTACAGGAGACCGCAATGCCAGAGACCGGCTGGTCGCTCCATCCCCAGCTTGCGGCCGATACTGCGCCGGTCGGCGACCTCGCGCTGTCGCGGCTGCTCGCAATCAACGACGCCGACTATCCCTGGCTGATCCTGGTGCCGCGGCGCTTGGGCGTCACCGAGATCGTCGAGCTCGGCGCCGACGCCGCCCGCCTGATGGATGAAATCACCCAGGTCTCGCGCGTCCTGAAAAACGTGACAGGCTGCGACAAGCTCAATATAGGCGCGATCGGCAACGTGGTGCCGCAGCTGCACGTCCACGTCGTCGCGCGGTGGAAGGGTGATAGGCTGTGGCCGAAGCCGGTTTGGGGTTTTGGCCCTCCGCGCGCGGGTGATGCGGCGGCGTTTGGGGGCTTTTTCGCGAAGATTTGCAAGGGGCTCGGAAGGTAGTGACTTTAAGCGTGGTAGCTGAAGGTCACTTTCAAAGAGATGGTAGATCGCTGATCCGCGCCAAGTTGCGCATTTGAGAACGTATATCGGAAGCGAAGTGCCAAATTCTCTTCATGTCGAGATTGTGCAAGGCGAGTGTGAATTGGCCACTGTTATGAAGGATGTGCTGGCGCTCACCAAAGTCAATTTCAACGGGTGCATGTTCGCTGATGGAATGCCAGTAACGCTACGTTTCGCCGACGCGGTAGGTGAGATATTGACGGCCGCGGCGTTGCAACCCGGCTCACCGTGGGCCTTTAAACATTACATCTGTGGGCCTTTAAACATTACATCTAGTGGTCGTCGGCAGCGGCCCTGCGCAAACCTACCTCGCCGACCGATTAAACATCGCCGCCGCCACCCCGCAGATCACGCCGAACACCGCGGCGACGGTGACGATATAGCCCGCATGCGGAAGCGTGGCCTCCGGCGAACTCATAAACTCTCCGGTGACTTGGTATGAGGCCGCGCTGGCGCCGAGCAACGCGCCGCCGATCGCGATCAGTGGCGTGTTCAGCTTTGCGGGTTTCATATTTGCAGGTTTCATGGCGCCGGCCGCAGCCGATCTGCGGGAGGCGGCAGGCTACCGGCAAGTGCTGTTACCAACAAGTCCCGTCGGAACGTGCGCTGTTGAGTGCCGCCGATGCCATCAGCCAATCGGGAAGCCCAATTGCGATCTTGGTCCAGCCGACGCCCCAAGGCGTATCGGCGCTGTCCCACCAGATCTTGCACCAGCCGTTGTCGAGCCGGACGACAGCGTAATCCGCGCGCGCCGGCGTTGCCGCAGCGATACCGAGCGCCAGAATGCAAACCGCAAAGGTTAATCGTTTCATGGTCGGCTCCTGAGTCTACCAGACCGATGAGTGCCAGCCCGCTAACGTCCACATTGAGATTAGGTTCCGCGGCGGAACAAATCTTCAAATCTTGTTATTCAGGCTCACGCAACAGACTGTTTAGCGACGATGCGGTTATCGCTACCGGCGCTGCGCCTATTTACAGGTCGTGCAGCAAGCCCCCGCGCGCGCACGGCGCAGATCAAAATTAAAATTCAGGAGAAGTTCTATGAAGAGGCTCATCGCGATTGTTGCTCTTGCTATGGCCATCATCTCGGCCTCGGCTTTTGCTCATGCTGCCACGTTCGAAGACGCAACGCACGGCGCCGGCATCGCCTCGCAAAGCTAATTCCAGGAGCCTCATACCGAGGAGACCCCGGCCGCTTTGGCCGGGGCTTCTCTTTCAAAGGACATTGAATCATGACCACCAAGAAAATCGTTGTGGCGGTCGCGCTCGTTCTCGGCGCGACATCGGCCGCTTTGGCGCAGAGCGCCTATACGTCTGGTACAATCGCGAGCAGCGAGCGGGCCGGTTACCCTTCGCCGGAAGGCTACGGAGCCGGGCTTTACGCCTATGCTCCGGGCTATGCTCACGGTCGCGTCGCCAACCTTCGCCAGCGGGAGGTCCGGCGCGGCGTCGAGCGTTGAGGTCGCGCTTGGACGCGTCGCTTTTTCATCCTCCCCCGTTTTACGGGGGAGGAGAAAATTACAACGCCGCGACCGCGCTGACTTCGATCAGAAACTGCTCCTGCACCAGCCGATCGATGATCAACAGCGTGTTGGGCGGATAGGCGCCGCCGGCAAACATTTTTGGAAATTCGCGGCTGCGATAGGCCATGAATTTTGGGATGTCTTGCGAGTGCACGAGATAAGTCGTGAACTCGACGATATTGGCGAAGCTCGCGCCCTGCGATGAAAGCGCCGCCCCGATATTAGCGAAGACGAGGCCGCATTGGGCGTCGAAATCGGCTGGCGTCGTGCCATCCCGGCCGGCGCCGACTTGGCCGGCGATGAACAAAAACTCCGACGCCTTGACGCGGGTGATTTGCGAATATTGCCCGAGCGGCTTGCCGAGGCTTTCGGGATTAAGAATCTGAATCTGTGGCGCGGCCATGAGCGGCTCCTCCGTTGTTGTCGGCGTCCGAAGAAAGCTTAGCCGAGGAGAAAACCGAACTCACCTCCCGAGGCGGCGAGGAGAGGTCAGCCGGCGCGGCGTTCGCCGTAATCGCGGTCTTTTTTCTTCGCGCCGGAGCGCGAGACGGTCTTGATGGCGAGCGGCGGGCGGCCGGATTTCTCCGCGATCTCGCGGTCCTGCTCGATGAGGAAGCCGTGCGCGGGCTTGTCGCCGTCGAGACCGCCGAGGAGTTCGCGCGGCACTTTGCGGTTCGAGCGCTGTGAACCGTCTTCGTAAACGACGTCGAACATGACGAATTCGGAATTTAATCCCGGCTTTCTGGGCATTGTTATTCTCCTTGTTCGCCATTACGCCTTCGAATCAACCCCTCATGGGGGTGAGCGGGTGTAGAAACAAAAACACCGGCACCATTAAGGCGCCGGTGTTCCTAGCAGATCATAAGGTTACGCCGACTGCAGATTGGCCGCGGCCGACTTGCCGCTGCGGCGGTCGGCTTCGACGTCGAACGACAGTTTCTGGCCTTCGACCAGCGTGCGCATGCCGGCGCGCTCGACGGCGGAGATATGGACGAACACGTCCGGGCCGCCGCCATCTTGCACGATGAAGCCGTAACCCTTTTGGGCGTTGAAGAACTTAACGGTACCTTGAGCCATGATGGCCTCCTTTAAACGCAAAACACGTTTGCGGCTGTGCGAACCATTCGCACGGTCTTCAATCCGGATTTCGCGTGGTCTTGAGAAAGGCCGGGATTTGGGCCCGGGCACCGGCAAGGCAGGCTAAATCGGAATGGCGGGTATATAGAGAGCCCGCCGCCCCTTGGCAATTGGGGTTTTTGGTGATCTGGTTTTATGACTGCCCGTTCAGCAAACGTGAACCATCCTTGCGCTGGGCGGACGCGCACCCATCTGTTGCGCGGAACGCAACAGGACGGACGGATATGAACTTTTCCCGCACCAGCAGTTTCGGCGGCGGCTTTGCCGGATTTCGCGGCTTTGCCAATGGCTTTGGCAATAGCTTCGCGGCCTATGCCCGGGCCACCGGCCGCTATGACGCCCATTCGCGCCGCCGAGCGCTTGACCGGCTCGACATGCTCGCCACCATGTTCGACACCGCCTTCATCCTGCCCGGAACCAATATCCGTTTCGGCTGCGAGTCGGTATTGCGGCTTATCCCCGGCATCGGCGATGCGGTGGCTTCGGCGCTCTCGTGTTACCTCCTCTTCGAGGCCCACCGGCTCGGCGTGCCGAAACTTCTGTTCGCGCGGATGGTCGCCAATGTGGTGCTGGAAGGCACCGTCGGCGCCGTCCCGATCGCCGGCGACGCTTTCGACGTCTATTTCCGCGCCAACCGCCGCAATGTCGCGCTGCTCCGCGAGCATTTCGCCCGCGTCGGCTATTAGGAAGGTTTTCAGGGCCAAGAGCTCTTGCGCCAGCGTGGTAAGATCTGTCCGGCGTATTGATTCGGACGCTTCGCAGGACGGTCCCGGCCGACGATGAACATTCACGCGACGCCCGCAGACACAACAAATAATCCTCCGCGTTATCTGATGTGCCCGCCGCGCTATTTCGCGGTCAGTTACAGCATCAATCCCTGGATGGACCCCAACGCCTGGGCGAGCCGCGCCGCGGACTTGCACGCGCAAGCCGAGCGGCAATGGACGAGCCTCCGCCGTGTTCTTTCAGGCCTTGGTGCCGCGGTCGAGACGCTCGAACCAGAACCTGGCCTGCCCGACCTCGTCTTCACCGCCAATGCCGCCGTTGTGCTCGATGGCAAGGTGGTGCCGGCGCGGTTCCGCCACGGCGAGCGGCAGAACGAAGAGCCGGTGTTCCAGGCTTCGTTCCGGGCGCTCAAGGCCCGCGGCCGTGTCGACGAGATTTTGCGACTGCCCGACGGCGTCATGCTAGAAGGCGCCGGCGACTGCATCTTCGACCGGCGCCGGAATTTATTCTGGATGGGCTGCGGCTTTCGCTCCGACGCCGCGGCCGCGGCGATGCTCGAGCTCGAACTCGGCGTGCGCTGCTTGGCGCTGCCGCTCGCCGATCCGCGCTTTTATCATCTCGATACCGCGTTCTGCGCGCTGCCCTGCGGCGCCGTCATCTATTATCCGCGAGCCTTCACGGCGGCGGCGCTTGCCGCCATCTATGAGTGTGTCGCGCCTGCCGACCGTATCGCGCTCGGCGCCGCCGATGCGGCGCATTTCGCCGCCAATGCCGTCTGCGTCGGCCGCACCATCGTGCTGTCGAGCGCAAGCGCTGAGCTGCAACGCGAACTCGAACGGCGCGGCTACGCGGTCGTCGAAACGCCGCTCGACGTCTTTCAGAAGAGCGGCGGCTCGGCCTGCTGCTTGACCTTGCGCCTCGACCATCGTTCGAGCGCGGCGCAGGCGATTGACGCGGTGCAAGCCGTGGCCGCGCCGGCGCGCTGAGCCTTACTCGGTCGCTTCGACGATGCGGATGTCGCGCACCGCGCCGTCGCCCAGCGCCTTTAAGGCTTCCTGATAGGCCGGGCTCTGATAGGCCGCGATGGCTTTTTCGACGCTCGGGAACTCGGAGATGACGATGCGCTCTTTCTGTCCGGCTTCGAAGGCGGCAACGGCCGGGCTGCGCGCGATATAGCGGGCGCCGAACGGCGTCGTCGCCAATGGTGCGAGCTTGGCGTAGGCCGCGACTTTTTGCGGATCGGAAATCGAACGATAGCAAGTGACCCAGTAGGCTTTCGGCATGTGGCAAACTCCCTGACCGTTTCTCGACAAGGCCGCTCACGATAACAATTCGTCGGGCAGCGCGTCTGGCGTATAACTACGCGGGGCATTATTGCGCATCAAACGTGCGAAAGGCCAGAGCAGCACCGCGCCCATTGCCATCGGGATGAACGCATGGGGGTCGCCGGTGATGAACACCAGAACCAGCGGGGTGAGGATGAAAAGCAATGCTGCGACAATCAGGGCGGCGAACAGGGTTTTGTAACGCCACGACGTCATGCCCGCCAGGAAGCTTATGCCATCGTGACCGCCGGCGAAGAGACGCGCGTGCAGGTCGCGGACGAAATCGCGATAGACCGGCGTCTGGGCGTCGTTTGGCAGACCGCTCGCCGCTGCATTGGAGGCAGCGAGCCATTGCCCATCGTTGAATTCGATCTTGCACTGGTCGATGACATTATTGGCGTTGCCGAGCGCTGCCGTATTGAGATGTATCGCGACAATATTGGCGAACGGCGCCGTCTGGGGGTTGTCGTTGACCCTCCAGGAGAGGCCGTCATCGCCGACCGTGATGCCATGATTGGGATTTCGCCAAACCAGACGGGAGGCACCCTGGACGGTGAAATAGACGTCGTGAAGGTGCGCATTTGCCGGCTGCCGGGCGATCTCGAGCATGGCTTCAGTCGGGGATTCGGGGTGGGCGATGACTTTCCCGCGACAAGGGGAACTCGTTTGTCGGCCCAGAGCGGTTTTGGGTTCATGGCCGCAGCTTGATAGAATGGCGGCCGGCGTGAGCCGCCCGAGGAACTTGCCATGTCGTTTTTCAACGCGCTGTTCGGCCAGGGGTCCAAGTCCGAGGCCGCCGCCAAAGCCGCCGTGCCGATCGAATACAAGGGCTATGTGATCTGCGCCGCGCCCTACAAGAACAACGGCCAATATCAGACGGCAGGCACCATCACGCGCGAGATCGAGGGCGTGCGCAAGGAGCACCGCTTCATCCGCGCCGACGCTTACGCCTCCTATGACGACGCGGTGACCTTCACCGAGAACAAAGCCCGGCAGATCGTCGACCTGCAGGGCGATAAAATTTTTGAATAGACTTTAGGAATGACGCGCCACGCTTACACGCTTCGACGATACGCAGATCGCGTTCGCAGGCATTGCCGAGCACTTTGAGCGCGGCCTGATAGCCCGGGCTGTCACTCGGCTTTTTCCACGCTGTCGAATTCGATCAAGACGCTGCGCTGCTTGAGGCCCTTCTCATAGGCCTTGGCGGCGGTGCCGCGCGCCAAAAACCGGCCGCCGGCGCCTGAAATCGCGGGCCCTGCGAGTTTGGCGTATTCGGCGAGCGCGTCCGGATTGGACACCGAAAAATAAGTCGCGATCCAATGGGCTTTGGCCCTGATTGCCTCCCTGATTACTGCGGGCGGCACACTATCGGGCCGAAGTTACAAACGGAAGGTGCGTTACGCCGCCGCTTCGTCGCGGCCTTCGGCCTTCTCGCCCTTGAGCCGCTTGAGCAGCGTGCGGAGCGAGGCGATTTCGGCCTCCAGCGTGGCGACGCGCTCTACCACTTCGCTCGGCGACGGCCGCGCGTCCGGATCGCGCTGCTCGTCCTGCGCGAACTCGAGCCCGATCTCGTCGTTGCGGCGCCAATGCAGCCGGGCGCGAAAATTCTGGTCGCGCCGCGGGATATAGAGGTCGAACACGTCCGGCAGCGTCACCGTATCGGAAAAGATGATGCGGGCGCCTTTGTCGGACAGGTCGCGAATGAGGCACGACAGCGCGCCGCGCTTCCTGCTGACATAGACGAAACCGCGCAGGAAGCTTTTCGTCCGTCTCGAATTGCGGCGTTCGCCCATCTTCGCCCTCGGTAGCGTTAGGGCAAATTTACGCCCTAGCTCTTAATGCCCTCTTACCGAGCAAATTCCGTAAAACGCGTGATTTTTCAACAACGTGCGTGAGGCGCGAACGCGCCGCTACCAGGCCGAAAACCAGCGGCCGATGTCGTAGATGAAAGCCCCGATCGCGCAGGCGAGAAGCCCGCTGCCGATGAGGCCGAGCATGATGGCCGACTCCACCCGATCGAGCGTATTCCAGTCGAAATGGGCCTTGTCGAAAGAAGGCCAGGCAAAGTGCGCCATGATGGTTACCCGCGTCGTTGTCCCATAACTGGGCAGGCAGTCGGCCTTTTCGGCCAATTTGGACTGCCGAGTTCAAGCGCCCCTCCCTTGAACTACCTAACAACCGACTCGAATATCCGGCATGGTGCGCCGCAGCGGGGCAGGTTTGCAACAGTTGCGTGGCTCCTTGCGGCGCCGCTTTCTTCACAAAATCTGACAATCCATCTCACTCAACACCCGGTCGCGACTCCCCGTCGCCAACGAAACCGATTTGGCCTAATCTCTTTCAGGTCGAATTAAGCGAAAAACGCGCCCAACAGAACGCGTCAGACGGAAGTGCCAAGGAGCAAGACATGCACGTGTTCAGCGTGGTCGAACAGGCCGAATTCAATCCCAAGAAGCACGTCGAAAAGATCCTCGGCCGGATCGAGGAGGGCGACGTCACGGTGGCCTGCTGGGAGCCCGGCCAGATCAGCCCGTATCATTGCCACCCCGACGCGACCGAAATCTATTTCTGCTTTGAAGGCGGCGGCATCATGCGCACGCCCGCCGAAACCATCACGGTCAAGCCCGGCGCCTTCGTCGTCCACCCCCCGGGCGAAGTGCACGAATATGCCAACGGCCCGCACCGCACCCTGCTGTTCCGCGTCCGCTACGGCCAAGACATGGCCGCGCGGCACTTCGATTGGCGCCTGCACGACGGCTGGACGCAAAGCGCCGACGACGCCGCCTATTACCGCGCCCATCCGGTGGGCGCCTAGCCCACCGTTACTGATACCGATAACGAGCCGGCCGGTGGTTTAAGGGTGCATCATTCGGCTCGCAGAAGTCGGCATTGCCGCGCTTCGATGCTTGGCATTGTTCAAAGGTCTGATAAGCGCATTCCCGCGCCGGTCCCGTCAGCAGGCAGAAATTGTGATGGACGTAGCCGGACTGCGCGAAGGCATTTGTACCGGCAAAACCAAGCGCAAGCGCGACCAGGATTGCAGACATTATAAGCCGCATCGAAAATCTCCTTCGTATGGTGCATCAACAAAATATGGATCGACCCGTTCCTGATAAACACCAATCGCAATCACATCCTCGTCATGGCCGGACATTTCTCCAATCGTCATGCCCGGCCTTGTGCCGGGCATCCACGTCTTTGCGCGCTCGACAAGTGAGACGTGGATGGCCGGAACAAGTCCGGCCATGACGGGTGAGGTAAGGTGACTTGAAAGCACCGGCTTGCTAACACGCTGCTCCGGTTCGGCTGAGAAGAGGGGAAATAAATGTTTCGTAAACCGCATTGTCCCGTGATTGCCATCGAAGAGCACTATTGGGACGAGGAGCTCGAAAAAACCTTCGTCGGCGGCGAGGCCGGCCGGCCCGGCGAGCAGATGAACCGGCTGCACGATTTCGGCCCGCTGCGCATCAAGGAAATGGACGAGGCCGGCATCGACATCCAGGTGCTCTCGCATGGCGCGCCCTCGACGCAAAAGCTTCCCGCCGACACGGCAGCCGCCATGGCGACCCGCGTCAACGATCGCCTTGCCGCCGTGGTCGCCAAAAACCCGACGCGCTTCGCCGCTTTCGCGGCGCTCCCGACCGCAGTGCCCGCCGCCGCCGCCGCCGAGCTCGAACGCACAGCTTCGCTCGGCTTCAAGGGTGCCATGCTGCACGGCTTGGCCAACGGCGAATTCCTTGACGGGAAGAAATACTGGCCGATCTTTGCACGCGCCGAGAAGCTCGATCTGCCGATCTATCTGCATCCGGGGCTGCCGCATGCCGACGTGATCAAGACCTACTACCGAGATTACGTCAAAGACTTCCCGATGATCACGCGCGCCACCTGGGGCTATACGGTCGAGACCGCCACGCTCGCCATCCGCCTCGTCCTCTCCGGCGTATTCGAGAAACACCCGAAACTGAAAATCATCCTCGGCCATCTCGGCGAGACGCTGCCGTTTCTCCTCTGGCGCGTCGATCACACTTTGGCGCGGCCGGGCCAGAAGGCGATGAGCTTTCGGGACATCTTCTGCAACAACTTTTATGTCACCACCAGCGGCAATTTCTCCAACCCGGCGCTGCTGTGTTGCGTCATGGAAATGGGCATCGACCGCATCCTGTTCGCCGTGGACTGGCCCTTCGTCATGAACCCGCCGGCTACCAAATGGATGGAAACCGTCCCGCTCTGCGACGAAGACAAGGTCAAGATCCTCTCCGGCAATGCCAAGTGCTTGTTGAAGATGTGAGCGATGCATCCTCCCCCGCCATCGCGAGGGAGGAGAAGCACAGCCCGCCCGGCAGCATCTGCCGCGCGGTCCGAGCTGTCGTTATTGATCGTCACGCTCCTTGAACGACTGAAACAGTACGGATTAATTCGCCACTCCGCCGTCTACGCGACAAGGTTCTGTGATGTGTTTTGCAGAGGCGTGGCGGCCGATCACCCCACGCCGCGCACCTTTGATGCGCGGCCCCCTGCAGGGGTCGGGCCGTCAGCTTCAATTCGACTTGGATAATGCACGCGGCTTTTGCCGCGCCGGCGCGGTGGCTGCGTGATATTGCGTGTTGCGCTCGCAGAAGCCGCCGATACCGCTCACGTCGGTCATGCACTGCTCGAAGCTGACGAAGCTGCAGCTCGTGGAGCCTTTGGTGTAGTTTGCGCACCAGGGATAGTCTTGCGCCTTGGCGCCCGTGCCGGCCGCGGCCCAAGCGGCGAACAGACTTATCGCGGAGATAAGCAGTCTTGGCACGGAGCGACAATTTCTCATGACCGGTCTCCTGGTTTGCGCTGGTTCTTGAATGTTAACGCCAAATCTCCTGCTTTATTTCATCCGGTGACGAGGCGGCGCCGACGCCCATTCTGCGCATCTTTTTACCGCCCCATCCCAACCCCTCCCCATAAAAGGGAAAAACCGGCAGCCCGCCTCTTTTCTCGTGAGTTCCCGCCCCCATATTTCCTCAGTCGGATCGCCTTTCGGGGAGTCCAGCAAGCCTCTATCTTTCGAGGAATCTTGATCTTCATCACGGTTTAGCCCGGAAAATCTGTAATCAGTGGAGCATAATCCTTTTCGGAAAACCGGTCTCCACTTTTCCGGAATTGCTCGAAAATACCTACCCAATGACGATGTCTTTGCCGTGCCTTCGGGGCGGCGATTACAGGCCGAGGGAAGAACCATGGATTTCGAAAAATATACCGAGCGCAGCCGCGGTTTTGTGCAGTCTGCCCAGTCGCTCGCGCAGCGCGAGGGACATCAGCAGTTTTCGCCTGAACATCTCTTAAAAGTCCTGCTTGACGACCCGGAAGGGCTCGCCGCGGGGCTGATCGACCGCGCCGGCGGCAATTCGCGCGCCGCGCTTGCGGCCGTCGAGGCGTCGCTTGCCAAGCGGCCGAAAGTGTCCGGCGGCGGGGCCGGCCAAGTTTATCTCGATCCGGCTTTGGCGCGGGTGTTCGATACCGCCGAGAAGGCGGGCGAGAAGGCCGGCGACAGCTTTGTCACGGTGGAGCGGCTTCTGCTCGCGCTTGCGCTGGAAAAGAACAGCGAGGCCGGCAGGATTTTGGCCAATGCCGGCGTCACGCCGCAAACGCTCAATGCCGCGATCGAAGCGCTGCGCAAGGGCCGCACGGCGGATAGCGCCTCGGCCGAGAACGCCTATGACGCGCTGAAGAAATATGCCCGCGACCTGACGCAGGCCGCGCGTGACGGCAAGCTCGATCCCGTCATTGGACGGGACGAGGAAATCCGCCGCACCATTCAAGTGCTGTCGCGGCGGACCAAGAACAATCCGGTGCTGATCGGCGAGCCCGGCGTCGGCAAGACCGCGATCGTCGAGGGCTTGGCGCTGCGCATCGTCAATGGCGACGTGCCGGAGAGCTTGCAGGACAAGAAGCTCCTCGCGCTCGACATGGGTGCCATGATCGCCGGCGCCAAATATCGCGGCGAGTTCGAGGAGCGGCTCAAGGCGGTGCTGCAGGAGGTGACGGCGTCGGCCGGCACTTATGTGATCTTCATCGATGAAATGCACACGATCATTGGCGCCGGCAAAGCCGACGGCGCGATGGATGCGTCCAATCTGCTCAAGCCGGCGCTGGCGCGCGGCGAATTACATTGCGTCGGCGCCACCACGCTCGACGAATACAAGAGATATATCGAGAAGGACGCCGCCTTGGCTCGGCGCTTCCAGCCGGTCTATGTCGATGAGCCGACGGTGGAGGACACCATCTCGATCCTGCGCGGCTTGAAGGAAAAATACGAGGCGCATCACAAGGTGAAAGTCACCGACGGCGCGCTGGTGGCGGCGGCGACCTTGTCGAACCGCTACATCACCAACCGTTTCTTGCCCGACAAGGCCATCGACCTTGTCGATGAGGCTGCGGCGCGGCTGCGCATGCAGATCGATTCCAAGCCGGAAGAGCTCGACAATCTCGACCGCGAAATCGTGCGCATGAAGATCGAGCAGGAGGCGCTGAAGAAAGAGACCGATGCGGGCTCGAAGGACCGCTTGAAGCGGCTCGAGAAAGATCTCGCGGGCTTGCAGGAACAGGCTGACGCGCTGACGGCAAAATGGAAAGCCGAGAAGGACAAGCTGTCGTCGGCGGCCGACCTGCAGAAGCAGCTCGAGAAGGCGAAGAACGATTTGGCAGACGCGATCCGCCGCGGCGATTATCAGCAAGCCGGGCAATTGCAGTACAGCGCGATCCCGGAACTTGACCGGAAGCTCAAGGCGACCGAAGCCGCGTCGAGCGGCGGCGGCACGCTCGCGTCGGAAGCGGTGACGGCGGACAATATTGCGCAGGTGGTGTCGCGCTGGACCGGCATTCCGGTCGACCGCATGCTCGAAGGCGAGCGGGAAAAGCTCCTCAAGATGGAGGACGCGCTCGGCAAGCGCGTGGTCGGCCAGGAGGAAGCGGTGAAAGCGGTGTCCACCGCGGTGCGCCGCTCGCGCGCCGGCTTGCAGGATCCGAACCGGCCGATCGGTTCGTTCATGTTTCTTGGGCCGACCGGCGTCGGCAAGACCGAGCTGACCAAGGCGCTGGCGCAATATTTGTTCGACGACGAGCACGCGCTCATCCGCATCGACATGTCGGAATATATGGAGAAACATTCGGTGGCCCGCCTGATCGGCGCGCCGCCGGGCTATGTCGGCTATGAGGAAGGCGGCGCGCTCACCGAAGCGGTGCGGCGGCGGCCCTATCAGGTCATTCTGTTCGACGAGATCGAGAAGGCGCATCCGGATGTGTTCAACGTGCTCCTGCAGGTGCTCGACGACGGCCGCTTGACCGACGGGCAGGGGCGCACGGTCGATTTCCGCAATACGCTCATCGTCATGACCTCTAATCTCGGCGCCGAATATCTGGTGACGCAGAGCGAGGGCGAGGACTCCGAGTCCGTGCGCGATCTGGTGATGGCGGAAGTGCGGGCGCGGTTCCGGCCGGAATTCCTAAACCGCGTCGACGAGATCATTCTGTTCCATAGGCTCAAGCGCGAGCAGATGGGGCGCATCGTCGATATCCAGATCGCGTATCTGCAGAAGCTGCTGGAAGACCGCAAGATCGCGCTCACCTTGGACGCCAAGGCCCGCGATTGGCTCGCCAACAAGGGCTACGATCCGGCTTACGGTGCGCGGCCCTTGAAGCGCGTGATTCAGAAATACGTGCAGGATCCGTTGTCCGAACTCATTCTGTCGGGCCGCATCAAGGACGGCGAAAAGGTCGCGGTCTCGGCCGGCAAGGACGGCTTGGTGTTCAACGGCGCGGCGATGGCGGCTGCGGCGTAAATCCCGAGCGCGATATGAACCATGATTATGAGCAGGAAAGTCGTGCTCGCCGTGTTGGCACTTTCGGTCGCCGTGATCGCGACGAGCCCGCGCCCGATATGGGCGGACGGTGCTATCGTTCCGCAGCCCGTTTCTTATGCGCCGATGGACGCGATATCTTCACCGTCAGACTCGATGGCAAGAATTAAAAAGGTCAGAATGGCTTGTTACCCTGTGTGGGGCCAATGCACAAAAGATTCCGACTGCTGCACCGGATACTGTAGGGTTGGCAGAGTGACAGCCTATTGCGACTATCAATAATTCATTTCTCTCGTGCATTTGACCGTCACGGCCGAGCGACATTAACGCCGCGGCGCAACTTGCGGCGGCGGCGCCACCTCGTTCAGCCGTTCGCGCACGTGATCGACGAAGAAGCGCGCTTGTCCCTTGGGCAATCCGGCAACCCGCAGCGGGTTCAGCCCGCCCGAGCTTTCGACGCTGACTGCGTCCCAGAAGAAGCCGCGGATGTGGATGACTTCGGCGACATGCGACAGCGGCAGATGCTCGTCGACGCATTTCCACGGCGTCAGCCAGAAGCCGACGATATTGGTGGAGACGCCGATATGGTCGGCGATCAGGCGGGCCGGGAACAGCCAGCGCGTCAGATTAAAGTGAAACGTCGCCCACAGCCGGCTCGATCGCGCCTCGATGACGTCGCCGGCATCGGCCATGGTCAATGCGCTTGCGCGACGTGCGCGGTGGTTCCGTGCGCTAGCACGGCGTCGAGCTGATCGCGATCCTTATCGAAGCTCGCCAGCGCTCCGCCGTCGAGCACGCGGCCACGCGGCAGTTTGATGCGCATCGGATCGACGAAACGGTCGTTGACGATGATCTCGAAATGCACGTGCGAGCCGGTCGACATGCCGGAGGAACCGACGAAGCCGATCACCTGGCCCTGGCGCACTTTGGAACCGACATCGAGGCCCTTGGCGAAGGCGGTCATGTGGCCATAGGCGGTCTCATAACCGTTGGCGTGTTTCATGCGCACATATTTGCCGTAGCCGCCTTTGAGCCCGATTTCCTCGATCTCGCCGTTGCCGGCGGCGAAGATCGGCGTGCCGAACGGCGCGCCCCAATCGATGCCGGAATGCAATTCGCTGACGTGGAGCAGCGGATGGGTGCGCCAGCCGAACGGCGAGGTCATCATGCCGACTGCGACGGGCTTTCGCACCAAAAACTTCTTCGCGCTCTTTCCGGTCTCGTCATAATAGTCGAAGACGTTGTCGTCGGTGGTCTGGAAGCGATAGTATCTCTTGGTCTCGCCGCCGACGGTCAGCGAGGCGTAGCGCACTTCGGGATGATCCTGGCCATTCTCGTCGTCGGAATAGAGCACGTCGAAATTGTCGCCCGGCTGCACTTTGCGCTCGAAATCGACGTCGTAGGAATAGATGCGGACCAGATCCTCGATGACTGAATTGGGCACATTGTTGCGCAGCGCGGTCTCGTAGAGGCTCTGATAAAGTTGCACGCCGCTTGAATCGTCGTCGCTATTGGCCGCCTGCTCGTCGCCGCTATTGTCGGCGACGCCGGTGTCGATATTGCGGATGTCGACCGGCACATATTGGCCGAGGTCGGACAGCGCGACGGCCGCCGTGATGCCGCTGTCGCCGGCGATGATCACGCGCAGCGGCCGCATATGGGCTAGGCCCGCCGGCGTCATGAGAACGCGGAGCTTCTGGCCGTCCTTCAGCCCGCTGTCGAGCGCCGCCGGCCCGATCACGGCGATGATCGTCTTGATCTCGTCGGGCAGCGCGCCGAGCTCGCGCAGAATGGAGCCGACGGTTTCGCCCTTTTTGACGACGACCTGCCGCTCGCTCCAATCGCCGCCGCTATTCACCGCACTGGTCGTCTTCGGCAACAGCGTGACGTTTTCCGGAACGACCCGCGGCACGAAACCGAAATAAGTGTCGGGATCGGCCTCCGGCGCATAGTTCATTTTCAGGTTCGGCGTGCCGTCGGCATTCACCAGAAGGCTCGTCGTCGTTCCGGAGCCGGTCCGCGCGGCCACATCGCGCACGCGGGCGAGCACATCATCGAGCGGCAACAGCGTCGACGCCTTCACCCTGGGCAAGAGCGAATCGAGATCGCAGACGCCGGGCGTCACGACCTTATTCTTGGTCACGGGCGCGACGAGATCGCATTCGACGAAGGTCACTTCGGCGTCGGGTTCGGCGGCGGGCGGCGCCTGATCGTCGCCGCCGGCGCTGTCGGTGAGAAGCTTCGCCGGATTATAGGGAGGGATTTTGGCGGAGAGGTCGGTGGTCGTCAGCGTCAGATTGCCGGTCACGCGTGTATAGGGCCGCATGCGCACCATTTCACGATCGCGCACATGGCTCGATGTCGGCACCCGCAGCACCTGTCGCGCCACGCTCGGCTCGCTGATCGGCGGCAGGCGATCGGTCTTGCGGAACGCATTGAGATGATCGCCGATGCTCGAGATCGCGCCGCGCAGCGCGCTCTCGACCTGCTCGGGCGCCGAAGCGAAATTAGTTTCGCCGTCGAGCGACGCAAAAACGGCGCCGCCCATGAGAGCCGCGCCGCACAGGCCGGTGAGGATCGTTCCGCTGAACCATTGTACCGAGAGCCGGCGCCGGTCGACGAGGCCGCCCGCGCCGCCGTCCGCCGAAAGCGGCGGCTCATTGCCGAGATGAATGACCTCGGCGTCGATGCGCCGATGCTGCCAATCCCTCGCTCTACGCAGCCTAGTTTGGTCCAAGACCACGTCCCCTGACAACGCCGTAACGCGTCCCCAACCGGCGTCACCTTGCCGCGTGTCCCCGGCCGCGTCGTTTGCGGCCGCACACGGGATAACGGCCAAGTGCCGAACTCTGCTGCCGAACTGTGCCACCCCGGTCACGAGTCCAGCGCAAAATCTCGCGTCATCCTCCGCATGCGCTCAAATCTGGAAGTACCAAACAGGCGAACGCGGCGCCGGCACGATGCCCCGCGGTTTACGGTGCGTCAACGCGACCGGGTGGCTGACGGTAAGTAGCTAAATGACGTCGCTCCCCTTCATCGCGACATCCCAAGAGACTAATGTAAAGAACGGCGGAGGAATGTGGCCCAAGTGCGACCAAGTGCGGCCAAAAGGGACTAAGTACGGGCTCGGCCACTGGGCCAATACGGCGCGCCAATACGGGCCTTTCGCAGCTGCGAAAAGTCCAAACCGCCGGGTGACCGAACTCTCCACGCCCATCTCTCCACACTGGCAATTTTAAGTGGCTAAAAAGGTTGACAGTTCGGAGGGGTAAAGACTATATAAGCTCTCTTGGACGCGCCGCCGCTTGGCGCGACTGCGCGTCTGCGAAAACCCTCACTGTTTATACGGTGAACCATCCGGCCATGACCCATGGCCATGTCGGATGTACGGGTATCGGCGGCTCTGGCTCTTGCCGGGGACGCTTCTGAAGACGACGGAACCTCAAGGTTCCGGGCTGTTTGACAAGTGAATCGGAAGAAAGAGAAACGTGGACGGCGGAGTCCTTGCGGACCGCTTCCTCGAACGGAGAAGGCATAGGCTTTAGGGCTTAGACCTTTTCCGCAACAGAGGCGGTCATTGGAAGAGACTTTGGCGGTCGACGTTTAAGGTAACACTGTGACTCTTAAGTGAGGCGCAAGCTTTGCTTAGGAAATCAGAGTGGGACCTCGTCAAACGTGTGATCTGCCAAGATCAATCTCATCCAACTTGAGAGTTTGATCCTGGCTCAGAGCGAACGCTGGCGGCAGGCCTAACACATGCAAGTCGAGCGCCCCGCAAGGGGAGCGGCAGACGGGAGAGTAACACGTGGGAACGTACCCTTCAGTTCGGAACAACCCAGGGAAACTTGGGCTAATACCGAATACGTCCGTAAGGAGAAAGATTTATCGCTGAAGGATCGGCCCGCGTCTGATTAGCTAGTTGGTGAGGTAACGGCTCACCAAGGCTACGATCAGTAGCTGGTCTGAGAGGATGATCAGCCTCACTGGGACTGAGACACGGCCCAGACTCCTACGGGAGGCAGCAGTGGGGAATATTGGACAATGGGCGCAAGCCTGATCCAGCCATGCCGCGTGG
>DASQRX010000086.1:0-14198 GCA_035642635.1 Xanthobacteraceae bacterium | reverse complement strand
TCGCGGCCTTCGGCGAAAATCTGTCCGGACGGCGCGCTCGCAGCCGCAAGCGGTTCCCGGGTGTAGCGGATAAACTCCGGCGCGGCGGGATGGGCGAAATCCGGGCCGACCGCGCAACTCGTCAAAAGCATCGAGGCCGCGAGAGCGGCGGTACCTGCAGCACACCACCTGACCGCCACACAGGACATCGGAAAAACTTGAATACTATCGCAACAGAGCTAGGACGATTGAGCCGCAACCGGCATTATTTCCGATTTCGCCAATATTGGCTGTGCTCGCCTAGCCACACTGCACATGTTTCACTTTGTTGCTGCACCGCGGGCCGATCCGGACGATCCGATGTATTCTTCGGCGGGAACGGCAAGATAGCGGGACGGCATGTCCGTGATAGACTGTCATGAGTCGTACAGCATAGTGCGATTAATCGCAGTCCTGCGACAGGCCCTGTGACCCGCCCTGTGATTAGTGACAGTAGACCGCGGTGGTGTGGAATGGCCATGTCGCCGCGTTCCCCATGATGCTGGATGCGGCTTAGCGATGGCTCCCCGCCCGATAAATAGTCGCTTGAATGCGGCGGTTGGCGCCGCGCTTATTGCCGTCGTGGCCGTGACCTATTGGGCGTGGCATTCCGGCGGCTCGAATTCAGGCCCCGGGGCGACCAGCGCCAAGGCGGACGCGCCGGACGCAGCTCCCCCTGCCGCGGACAGCGTGGATCTGTCGGATTCGCAGCTCGATGCGGTGAAGGTCGCGCCGGCCGAGGAGCGCGATTTCCCGATCGAGAAAGAAGCCGTCGGCAGTATCGACTTCAATGAGGAACTTTCGGTCCAGGTCTTTACGCCCTATCAGGGGCGGATCATCGCGCTGTTCGGCTCGGTCGGCGACGATGTGAAGAAGGGGCAAACGCTGTTCACCATCGACAGCCCCGATCTGCTGCAGGCCGAGTCGACCTTGATCGCCGCCGCGGGCGTGCTGGATCTCGACAGCAAGAATCTCGATCGCTTGCGCGGCCTCTATACGACGCGCGCGGTGTCGCAGCGCGATGTCGAGCAGGCGACCTCCGACCATCAGACCGCCGAGGGCAATCTGCGCGCGGCGCGCGACGCGGTGCGCCTGTTCGGCAAGACCGACGCCGATATCGACCGCATCGTCACCGACCGCAGCGCCGACTCCAAGCTCATCGTGCAAAGCCCGATCACCGGCCGGATCACCACCCGCAACGGCGCGCCGGGATTGTTCGTGCAACCGGGCAATGCGCCGGCGCCCTATACGGTGTCCGACATCGACACGATGTGGATGGTGGCGAATGTGGCGGAGGGCGATAGCCCCGCGTTTCGCATCGGCCAGCCGGTGCAGGTCACGGTCGACGCCTTTCCGGGCCGAGTTTTCGACGCCAAAATCACCACCATCGGTGCGTCGGTCGACCCCAATACGCGCCGCGTGCTGGTTCGCTCGGAGATCAAAGACCCGCAACACGAATTGCGCTCCGGCATGTTCGCCAATTTCGTCATCCGCGTCGGCGGCCCGACGCGCTCTCCTGCCGTGCCGGTCGACGGCGTCGTCCGCGAGGGCGACGGAACGATGACGATATGGGTCACCGCCGATCGCCGCCGCTTCACGCGGCGGACGGTCAAGATCGGCGAACAGCGCGACGGCTACCGGCAGATTCTCGACGGCGTGAAATCAGGCGAACTGGTCGCAACCGAAGGCGCGATATTTCTGAGCAACGAGCTTGCCATCTCGCAATGAGCGTTTCCCGATCGCGCGGCGACGCGTGTGACACCGCAGTAGGATCGAAACCGTGCTCAAGGGGCTACTGACATTCGGGCTCACGCGCCGGCCGCTGATTTTGCTCGGGCTCTTGGTGTTCCTGGGCGCCGGCCTGTTCGCATTTTCAAAATTGAATATCGAGGCCTATCCGAATCCGGCCCCCGTCATTCTGGAAATCACGGCGCAGGCTCCGGGCCTCTCCGCCGAGGAGATGGAGCGCTACTACACCGTTCCGATCGAAGTTGGGCTTGCGGCGACGCCCGGGGTCGACGTCATTCGCTCGACCTCGTTCTACGGTCTCTCGTTCGTGCGGGTGACGTTCAATTACGGCGTCGACTATTACTTCGCTCTCACCCAGACCGCGATCAATCTGCAGCAAAACGTCAGTCTTCCGAACAATGTGACGCCGCAAATCCAGGCCACGAGCCTGGTCGGCGAAATCTACCGCTATCAGCTCGTCGGACCGCCGCATTTCGGCTTGACCAATCTGCGCACGCTGCAGGACTGGGTGGTGCAACGGCGCCTGCTCACAGTCCCCGGCGTCGTGGCGCTCAACACCTGGGGCGGCACGACCAAGGCTTATGACGTCGATGTCGACCTGCACAAGCTCGATGCCTACAACGTCACGCTGCCCCAGGTGATCGCGGCGCTCGGCAACGCCAACATTAATGTCGGCGGCCGGACCATCAATATGGGCCAGCAGTCCGTGAACATTCGCGGCGTCGGTCTGATGGATTCAGGCGGCGCCACGGATCTGACGCAGGGCTATAAGGTGGCCGACATCGAGAACGTCCCGCTCGGCCAAACGAACGGCGTGCCGATTTTCGTCAAAGACGTCGCCACAGTCGCGGTCGGCAACGCCCCGCGGCTGGGTAAAGCAGGGCGCGACCATGACGACGATATTGTCGCGGCCATTGTCATCATGAACCGCACCTTGCACACCAATGACGTAGTGGCGCGCGTCCGGGCCGAGATCCAGAAAATCAACAGCGACGGCAGCCTGCCGCCGGGCGTGAAGCTCGTCCCGTACTACGACCGCACCTCGCTCGTTAACGTCACCACCGCGACGGTGCTGCATAATCTCGTCAACGGATGCCTGCTGATCTTTTTCATCCAATGGCTCTTCCTCGGCGACCTGCGCAGCGCGATCATTGTCGGCGCGAATATTCCGTTCGCCCTGTTCTTCAGCATCATCATCCTCGTCGCGCTCGGCGAAGACGCCAACTTATTGTCGGTCGGCGCCATCGATTTCGGCATCATCGTCGATGCTGCGGTCATTGTGGTCGAGAATATCTATCGGAATTTCCAGGCGAGGCCCGAAGTGAGAGACGGCTTGCTGATGCATCTCGCCGAAGGCAAGTGGGGGACCGATCCGACGCGGGCCAGCGATTTCTCCGGTTTGGAGGCGTGGAACGACCGGCTGCGGCTCATTCTGGTCAGCGCGCTGCAGGTCGACCGGGCGGTGTTCTTCTCGACGGCGATCATCGTCGCGGCTTTCGTCCCGCTCTTCACCATGCAGGGCGTCGAGGGGCAAATCTTCGGCCCGATGGCGCGCACTTACGCCTATGCCTTGATCGGCGCGCTGATCGCGACCTTCACGGTGACGCCATGCTTGGCGTCGCTGCTCCTTCCGGAGCACGTTTCGGAAGTGGAGACGGCGGTGGTGCGCTGGCTGCGCTCGGCCTACACGCCGGTGCTGCGCTGGTCGCTCCACAACAGAAAGATCACGGTTGCGGTCGGACTGATCTTCCTCGCGCTCAGCGGCGTCATCGGCTCGCGGCTGGGCAGCGAATTCTTGCCGACGCTCGAGGAGGGCAATCTGTGGATACGCGCGTCGATGCCGCCGACGATTTCGTTGGAAGCCGGTGCGCCGATCGTCACCAAAATCCGCGAAATTCTCTTGCGCTATCCCGAGGTCATCACTGTGACTTCGCAGCAGGGCCGCCCCGACGACGGCAGCGACGCCGCGGGATTCTACAATGCCGAGTTCTTCGTGCCGCTCAAGCCGTTCGACCAGTGGCCGCCGAACGTGACCAAGGAATCGCTGATCAATGATCTGCAGGCCGAATTCGCCAAGGTCTTCGTCGGCATCGACTTCAATTTCTCGCAATACATTCAGGACAATGTCGAGGAAGGCTTGTCGGGCGTCAAAGGCGCCAATTCGGCCAAGATCCTCGGCCCCGATCTGACTGTCTTGGAGAAGATCGCGGGCGAAGCCATGCACGAGATGGCGCAGGTCCAGGGCATCACCGATCTCGGCATCTTTCGCGTGCTCGGTCAGCCCAATTTGAATATCAGGATCGATCGGGTTCAGGCGGCGCGTTACGGGCTCAGCGTCAGCGACATCAATAACGTCATCCAAGCAGCGCTGGGTGGGATGACGGCGACGACCCTTCTGGAATCGGATCGTCAGTTCGGCGTCGTGGTGCGGCTTGCTCCCGAATACCGCAGCAATATCGACGCGGTGCGCAACATCAAGGTCGGCTATCAAACGCCGAGCGGTGTCAACGGCTATGTGCCGTTGAGCGAACTCGCCGCGATCTCGCTCGACACCGGCGCATCCTATATTTTTCACGAGCGCAACCAGCGCTTCATCCCGATCAAGTTCAGCGTGCGCGGGCGCGACCTCGCCGGCGCCGTGGACGAAGCGCAAGAGCGGATCGCTAGTAATGTGAAGCTGCCGACCGGTTATCGCATCGAATGGTCGGGCGAGTTCGAATGGCTGCAGCAGGCCAAGAAGCGGCTTGCCATCATTGTCCCGATCACTTTCGCCGTGATCATCGTGCTGCTCTATGGGCTGTTCAATTCGTGGCGCGACAGCATGTTGGCCCTGTTCGGGCTGCCGTTTGCGATTTGCGGCGGGCTGATCGCGCTCTACGTTTCCGGACTGGATTTCAGCATCTCGGCCGCGATCGGCTTTATCTCGCTGTTCGGCGTATCGGTGATGAGCGGTATTCTCATCATCAACGGCTACTATCGGGTCGCGGCCGATGGCATGGCGCCGGTCGACGCCATGTTTCATGCCGTCGAGGAGCAGATGCGGCCGATCCTGATGATGACACTGTCGGCTTGCATCGGCCTCTTGCCGTCTGCCATTTCGACCGGCATCGGCAGTCAGGTGCAGCGGCCGCTGGCCACCGTGATTGTGGGCGGCATGCTGATCGGTCCGATCATGTTGCTCGTGATCGTGCCGGCCCTGCAGACATTGGTTCTGGAGCGGGGGCATAATGCCGCGCCCGCGGCCGAACCGACGGCCCCGCAGGGCGCTGGCTGAGCGGGCGGAGGAGGGCGGTTTTGCGGATTAGTCCCACTCTTCTGGCGGTGGTCCTCGGCGCGTCGCTGGCGCAGCCGGTGTTTGCCAAGGAACACCAGTCAGTGCACGCCAAAGGAACCGCAGGATCGGCTGCGGCCAAGGGCGCATTCCGGAAAGGCCCTAGGACCGGAACTCACGCTCCTGCCGCAGCCGGTGTCGGGGCAAAGGGCGAAGATGCTAAATCTCCGACTGAGGAGGCGCCGATCGTCAACGCCCCGGCTGTCAGCAAGGGTCCCAATGCGAGTGCCGGCGTCAAACTCAAGGCGCCGCCAGTTCCTCAGCTGCACGGCGCGCCGGTGACCGCCCCAGCCAATACCGTCCTGCGCAACGCAATCGGCCTGCCCGTGGTCCGGCATGACGCGGTGCCGGGCAGTGGCCCGCATTTGGCAAACGCCCCACCCGCCGCGGGTTTCAGTCCCGCGGCGCGTGTGGCCAGTCCGGGCGCCGGACCCGGGGCACCGGCCGGGCATCAAAACCCGAATATCGGTTTAGCGCCCCGCGGCAGCATCAGCGGCACCGGCATGAGTCGCTCGCCCGTTGCCCCGGCAACCCTCGGCGGTCCGGCAAAAGTCGCTGCCGGCATCAACGGCTCGACGCTGCGGCCCAAACCCTAGCGATTTCCTCGCGGCGCCGGCCCGACCGGCAACCAATCTTGGAAAATTCCACAGGCGACGCGTTTGGACGCTTACGCCGTTCATCGTTTGCAACTATATTAGACATTGAATTTGCGGAGGAAGACAGAGTCGGCGTTGCAAGGTCCCTATCAAAGAGGGCAGCCGGCAAATGCGTATCGAGAGAGCCATGGCTGCCGGGCGGAGCATGCGAAATGGCGGGATTGGAGACCAGTGAAGCGAAATTGCCGGCTTCGCCAGCTCCGGCCGGGTTGCGGATCGCGTCGATCCTCCTGCGCGCGGCCTTCCTCTTTATCCTGATGGCGCTCACGGTACGAGTGAGCTTGCCGCAAAGCGAGACGATCTGGTCGGCCTATGAGACGCCCGGCGATCTCATTCGCTTGTGGCTGGGCATCGGTGTCTGCATCTGGCTCGTGTTTCAGCTTTTCCACGGCCCCAGCGACGCCCATGGCTATCGGACTTGGCTCTATCTCGGCCTCGTAGCGGTGCCGTTCGCGGCGATCTGTCTGGTCGCCATCTGGTAAGGCACTATGGCTCGATCAGCCGTCCCGTCGCCGCCTTGATCACCGCCTCGGTCCGCGTTGCCGCGCCGAGTTTGGCGCGCGCATTGTCGGTGTGGAAATCGACCGTGCGCTTGGTCAGGCCAAGGATTTGCGCGATCTCCGCCGAAGTCTTGCCGCGCGCCACCCAGGTCAGGACCTCGACCTCGCGGTCGTTGAGATCGATCGCGCTCGGCCAAATCGCGGTGCGCGCCACGCCGTTAAGCCGCGCCGTGATGATGGTCGCCAGCACTTCGAAATCGATCGGCTTTGAAACATAGTCGTCGGCGCCGAGCTGCCGGCCTTTCAGCTCGTTGTCGCGATCGGACAAAGCGGTCAAAAACACGAACGGCATTTTCGCAAAGCGCGGCGCCAGTGCGACCAGGCGCTCCAGCAACTCGAAACCCGACATGGCCGGCATGCTGATATCCGACAGCACCAGATCCGGCATGACCTTCAAGATCGCCGCCAGCCCCTCGCGGCCGTCATGCGCGACGGTCACGTCATAGCCGCGATCGACAAGCTCCTCGGCGATCAGCGCAGCGGTCTCGCGATCGTCCTCGATGCAGAGTATTTTCTTTTGTGCGTCCGCCATTGGTCCAAGACTTTTAGCTTAAGGATTGCTTGGCTTAAGGATACTAGCGTCCCATTAAGGACACTTCTTTCTGCGGTTGCAATCTAGCGCAATCCGGTTTCCCGCGGCTCGGCCTTTGCGATATGGTTATTGGTCGCAATCCAACGGCCCGTTCCATGATACAGCCGCAATCGATCCGCTTTCACCTCGCCGCGGTGTTTCTGCTGTTCTTTACGCTCGTGGTCGTCCTCGGGGCGTTCAGCATCTGGCGGCTGTCCAATTTCAATCTGCTGTCGGCGGATGTCGCCGAGATCTGGCTGCCGACCACGCGCGCGCTCGGCGATCTGAACAATTACACCTCGGATTTCCGCGCCTTCGAAGGCAGCGAATTGTTGTCGTCGGACCCCGCCGAGGCGGCCGAAGCCGAAAAGCAGATGGAAGGCCTCGATCGCACTATTGCGGCGTCCGAACGCGAATTCGAGGCGATCCGGCATGATGCGGCGGAAAACGATCTCTATAACCGGTTCAAGGCGCGCTGGACCGACTACCGCAGCATCGTCAACCAAATGCTGGTCCTGTCGCGCAACAACCGCAAGGACGACGCGCGGCAAATCTACGGCAGTTCCTCGCGCACCGCCTATAACGCGGCGAGCGACACGCTCGGCCAGCTCACCGATCAGGCCGTCGCCAGCGCCCAGGTGGCGAGCGACCGCCTCGCCGTCGCCTATCGCCAGGCCTTCTGGCTCATTCTTCTCGCCATCGTCATCGCCGGCGTGCTGGTCGTCGCCGCGCTGATCCGGATCAGCCGTTCCATCTCCACGCCGCTGCGCCGCCTTGCCGACCGGATGCGCCGGCTCGCCGCCAACGACACCGCAATCGACATCCCCGAGACGGCGCGCCGGGACGAGATCGGCGAAATGGCGCAGGCCACCGTGGTGTTCCGCAACAATGCGCTCGAACTGATGCGCAGCCAGCGCACGCTCGCCCAACAGGCCGCCCTCCTTGAAGAGCGGCTGGCGCTTGAGCAGCGCTTGGCGCTTTTGCAGCGCAATTTCGTATCGATGGCGTCGCACGAATTCCGTACGCCGCTGACGGTCATCGACGGTCACGCCCGGCGGCTCGATAAGATCAAGGATGCCGTGAAGGCTGCCGAGATCGGCGAGCGCGCCGGCAAGATTCGCTCTGCCGTTCTGCGCATGACGCATCTGATCGACAATCTGCTGAACTCGTCACGGTTGATCGACGGCGGCGCCGGGCTTTATTTGCAGGCGGCCGACATGGACATGACGGCGCTGTTGCAGGAAGTCTGCCAGCTGCACCGGGAAATGGTGCCGGGCTCGCACATCGTGGAACGATTTGCCGCCGTGCCGATGCCGATGGTCGGCGATGCAAAAATCCTGTTTCAGGTTTTCAGCAATCTGTTGGCCAACGCGGTTAAATATTCACCCGGCGGCGGCGCGATCGAGATCGAGGCCGAAAGCCTGGCTGGTGAAGTCGTCGTCACGGTCTCCGACCACGGCATCGGCATTCCGGCGAACGATCTCGGCCGGCTGTTCGAGCGGTATCACCGCGGCAGCAACGTATCGGGGATCGTCGGCACCGGCGTCGGGCTCTATCTGGTCAAGATGGCGGTCGACCTGCACCATGGCAGCGTCGATGTCGTGAGCGAGGAAGGCGAGGGCGCCCGCTTTACCGTGCGCCTGCCGAAATCCGTCACGGTGACGGACGACTGGACGCCGGCCGATGCTGCGGAAATGACGGAAGCGTGATGGAGACCTTGGGTATGGTGAAGCCCTTCGCCTTTGCGCTGCTGGCTTGCATTGTCTGGACGTCGGCTTGTTCTGCGGTCGAGCCCGGCATTTCACTGCCGGATAATCTTTCGATCCGCGTCGATTGGCAGGAACCGAATTTCTTGCCGCAGCACTTTCGCAACCATTGCGGCTTCGAGAATTTTACCGGCCGGCCATACTGCTCGGATCATTGCGGCGTGGATTATCAGTTCTATTACTGCTCCGAAGGCTCGTTCGGTTGCTGCCATCTCGGCCACGGCTATTGCGATTTCAGCAGCTCGTTGCGCTGCCATTCGTGATCCGCACCGACCGACGGCGGCCGGGCTGCGGGGCGCGGTCGCGCGCGGATCTTTAGCCGCTCTACGGCGCCGGCTCGATCACGATCGGGGCTTCTAGGACGACATGACTGGTGGGGCCGACCACGGCGTCGACCGTCACCGTCCAATTGCCCGGTTGCGAAAGTTCAAGCCGATCGACCTGCCACGCCCCGTCGGCGTCTTGCACGGCAATGCGCGTTACCGGTTTGCTTCCGGGCACAGGCGGCGTGACGGACAACATCACGTCATGGACATCGAGCGGCTCGAGATCTTCGTTCCAAAGATGAATCGTCGCCCGCGCCTCGCCGGGCCGGCCCGGCCTGATCATCACGTCCGCCATGGCCCGTTCGGTATGGATATGGACGAAGGCGGCGTCGTCGGGAATGGCACCGTAGACAGGGTGGTGATTGGCGTGGCTTCCGGGCGGCTCGGTGCCGAGTACGGCGACGATGCAAATGATGACGGCGCCGAAGAGCGTCTCGATCGCGGCATTGCGGCGCAGTTGCCGCAACGCCTGCTGCGCCGCGTCCGGACGCGCGGTTTGTAGGAGCTGTGGCGTAAAATAGAGCCGATTGACGGCGGCAATCGCCACCATGGCGAAGAACAGGGCGACCTTGATGAGCAACAGCCGGCCGTAAGTAGTGCCGGTCAGCGCCGCAACGCTGCCGGCGAGATACCAGGTATTGACGGCGCCGGTTGCGAACAGCGTGGCGACGCTGCCGAGGCCGAGGGTGGAAAAACGCAATACTGCGGCGCGCGCGATTGCGGCCGACGCCGTGTCCGTGCTGGCTGCGCCAAGAAGCAGCGCCAGCGGGATCAGCGCGCCGACCCAAGCCGCCGCGGCGACGAGATGCAGAAAGTCGGCGGCGGGGTGAACAATGCCTTCAACACCTTCGCCGCCGGCCGCATGTCCGGCCCACGCCAAAGTGCCGATGAGAGCAGCAGCCAGTACGACGGCCGCGACATCGATCCAAGCCGCTCTGTCGCGCTGCGCCGACAAGAGCGGCACGAATGTCGCGGCAAGGAGACACGCCAGGATCACGCGCGCCGTCCAATCCAATCCGAACTGCGTCTGCGCCAGCACTGTCCATAATATGCCGCCGGACAATACATCCGCCGGCGGCTGGCCGCTCATCGATGCCGCGGTGAGGACGAGCCACACGGCGCCCGAACCGACGGCTAAGACCAGGCTGAACCAGGCGATGAAGGCGAGTTGCGGGAAGAGCGCTAAGCGCACGCGCTTGGCATCGGCCAAGCGATGGGCCAGGCGAAAAGCCGGCGCGGCGACGCAGACGATAAAGAAGACGACGCCGGTCGCCGCAATCGTCGCGGCGAAATGCACCGCGCGCACGTAGATGATCGGATCGGTCACGCCGGATGCCTATGGTCTGCTTGTTGGGTCAGCTTATTTGGGTCGGCTCATTTGCCGCCGACGTGGAAGGTGAAGCTGCCCTCGGTCGTGTGCGTGTCGACCGAGAGCGCGTGCCACCGAACGCGATATGTTCCCGGGCCCGATGCCTTGATCCCGACCCGCATCGTGTTGCCGCTGACCTGGGCCTTGCCTTGGCTGACCTCGACGCCGCTGCCATCGGTCACCACGACAGTCGAGAACGCCGGTTCCAGACTTTGCGTAAACGTGAGCGCCACCTCATGCGGCGCCGCGTCCACCGTCGAGCCGACCAGCGGGCTCGCGTGATCGAGGAAGGCGTGGGCGCGCGCGGCGGGCGCGCCGAGCGCCATGAGAATAAGCGATACGATGGCGATGCGTGTGCGCATAGCTTGTTTCTCTATCATGATTTGTGTCCTTAGAAGCTGAGCTTGCGGGGAGGGGTGGTGCTGCCGCCGAGGAGCGGCCGGCCGATCGTCGACGGGAACATGTCGTCGAGATAAAGATGCAGCTGTCCGAGGAAGCCTACGCTCGAGCCGCTTGCCCGGTTGACCGGAACCGTGGCTTCGACGCCGACCTGGAAATAGCTGCCGACCCAGATCACGCCCGGATTGATCGTGCCGGTGGTGACGAAGCTGTTGCCGAAATTGTTGGCGACAGGCGTCTGGAACTGCGCTTCGACGATCGGGATTAGATGATTGATGAAATCGGGCAGCTGATAATCTTGAATCTCCGATTTCAGATACGGCATGCTGTATTGCACCGATCCGCCATAGACCAGGACCTGCGGAATGAAGGTGTTCTGCATGAGATCGAATGAGGTGGTTGGGATCTGATAACCGACCTGTCCAGTCACGGCGACGGCGCGCAGCCATCCGGCCTCGTCGGGCAGGTCGCCGAAACCCTTGCCGAAATAAAATGTCGGCGTGAACAGGCTATAGGGCGTTCCCAGGCCGGAATTGCTGGCGCCGGTGCCGCCCCAGTCGACGATGACACCGAGCAGCAGGGCCAATTCGTGCTCGCCGTTCTTGAGCAGCTGGTATTGCAGCGTGGTTTCGAGGTCCGAGAAACCGGCAAGCGTCGGACTGCCCGGCTGGCGGATTTGCGTCCAGGTATCGCCGATCGAAATGCCGAAATCCTCGGTGATGCGCTTTGAAAGCTCGGCCGAGATATCCAGTTCGGTAGCCGGGGGGACGTCGCCGGTCTTCGACCAGGACACCGTCGGCAGCGACAGTTCATCCGCCACGCATGGATCGTCGATAGCGAGCGTCGCCGGAAAGAATCTCGCGCCGACGAAACAGTGCGCGAAAGCGACGGAAAAAGTTGGCAGCACGAACAACAGCGCGAACGCGAACGCGCGAAGGCAATATCGGGGCATGATCAGTCTCCATTGCTGCGGGGAGGACTGCGGCCGAAAGCGGCCGCCAGGCGTCACGCCGTCAGTGGAGGTGCGCGCGAGCGATGGGATGTGGTCTCTGGACCCGAGGCGAGAGCCGCGATCGGGCGCGGTACGATGCGTGCGCTTGCCGATTGCGGGATCGCAACGGCGTTCACGGGCGGCGGCGGCAGCGCCGCCATCAGCATCAGGCAACCGGTGCAGCAATCATCGGTGCAGGTTTTGCCGTTGCCGCCGTCTTGGGAGGGCGCGGGCTGACCGGTAAGATCGGTGTGGCAGATGATGCCGCCCGGCTGTCCTGCCGCGGCGGCCGCCATCTGCGCGCCGCCGAAATTCGCAATCAGGCCAGCAAGCGCAATTGCATAAGCGGCCGCGAGCGCAATCAGGCGCTTCCGCAACGGCCGCTTGCTGAAATGCTTTTGCACCGCCCAAATCCCGCCCGAGGGCTTCCCGGGAAGAATAACACCGTACCGGCAATCAAATTCCGAGGCTAGTGCGCCGTCATTCCGGGGCCGAGCGAAGCGAGGAGCCCGGAATGACGCCGTTTGCACTAAGCGAGCCCGTGTCGCGCCAGTACTTCGCGCACTGCTTCGACCAGCATTGCCTCCGGCACCGCGCGCTGCGCCTCGCTTTGTTTCTGCAAATGCTCGTCGCGGCCCTTCTCGAGCTTGGCGAGTTCCGTGCCGACGATCAGATCCTTGATCGTGACTTCGCCCTTTTGCTTCTCGTCGGAACCCTGGATAACGACGCACGGCGAATTGCGTCGGTCGGCATATTTCATCTGCGGGCCGAATTTGCCGGAGCCGAGATAAAGCTCGGCGCGAATGCCGGCACTACGCAGCTTCGCCACCATGTTCTGGTAGTCGGCGATGCGATCCTTGTCGAACACGGTGACGACGACCGGGCCGCGCTCGGCTTTGGTTTCGATCTTGCCGAGATATTCCAACGCCGCGAGTAGCCGCGATACGCCGATGGAAAATCCCGTCGCCGGCACCGGTTCGCCGCGAAAGCGCGACACCAACCCGTCATAACGTCCGCCGCCGCCGACCGACCCGAACCGCGGCGAGCCGTCTTTGCCGTCAGTTGCGAATGTCAGTTCAACTTCGAACACCGGGCCGGTGTAATATTCCAGGCCGCGGACGACGGAAGGATCGATCATGATTCTCTTCGAACCATACCGACCGGCGCGTGCCAAATCAGCGATGTCGGAAAGCTCCTTGAACGCCTCGTCAATCTTTGATGAACTGCCAATCCAACTGCTGAATAGCGATAGGGTTGCGTGATTGTTCACTGGCATCCGACCAGGGCTGAAATCTGAATAGATTTGTCTGACAAGCCGTCCGGCTTTATCAAGTTGCACATCGACAAAACATGAATCGCCTTTCTCCCAATCTGGGAGACGATCAAACTCGTCTGCAAATTGCGGAGTGAGTTCAAATATCGTCATCAAGTCGGAAATTTGCTGGTCATTCAAATTTGCGCCTGCCGAGAAGTCTCCACTCTCATCGCGTCGGCCGGTGGCCAACAACGCGCGCACTCCAGCCAGGCCCAGCCGATCAAATTTGTCTAATGCGCGAAGGACTGGCAGTCTTTTGTGTTCGGGAATTTCTGCTCCATCCATAATGCCATCGAGTAATTTTCGGTTATTCACCTTCACCACGTAGCTGCCGCGCGGAATGCCGAGCGCCTCCATCGCATCGGCCGCCATCATGCACATCTCGGCGTCGGCGGCCGGCGACGCCGAGCCAACCGTGTCGGCGTCGAACTGCATGAATTGGCGAAAGCGTCCGGGGCCGGGCTTCTCGTTGCGATAGACGTAGCCGACACGATAGGAGCGATAGGGTTTCGGCAGCGTGTCGAAATTCTCCGCGACATAGCGGGCGAGCGGCGCGGTGAGATCGTAGCGCAGCGACAGCCATTGCTCGTCGTCGTCGAGAAAGGAAAACACGCCCTCGTTGGGGCGGTCCTGATCGGGCAAGAACTTGCCGAGCGTGTCGGTATATTCGATCGCCGGCGTCTCCACCGGCTCGAAACCGTAGAGCTCATAAACCGCGCGAATCTTCTCGATCATTTCCCGCGTCGCCGCGATCTCGCCCGGCGTGCGGTCTTCAAGCCCGCGGGGCAGCCGCGCCCTGAGCTTGTTGGATTTTTCGGATTTGTCGGCCATGTCTCGGTCAAAGTCTCGATTTGCGCCGTGCGTTCGCGACGGCGCGGTGGTAGCAGTCGGGCCCGATAGCGGCAAGCGATCCCCGACACGTCATGGCCGGGCTTGTCCCGGCCATCCACGTCTTCCAGGGTGTGCCGCAAAGACGTGGATGCCCGGCATAAAGCCGGGCATGACGGCGGAGAAACACATGCCGGCAACAGCAACAGCCCCCATTCCCAACGATCTCGAATCCTATTGGATGCCGTTCACGCCGAACCGCGCCTTCAAGCGCCGGCCGCGCATGATCGCGCGCGCCAAGGACATGCATTACGTGACG
>DASQRX010000085.1:0-19236 GCA_035642635.1 Xanthobacteraceae bacterium | reverse complement strand
ACAAGGGCGGCAGCCATTATCTTACACACGGTCGAGGGCATCGACTTTCAGAGGCGCCGCCGGGGATGGGTCGGAGGAAGGGGCGTTCGAGGCGGAGATTTGCGAAAATAGGCGAGAAGCATAGTAGATCACGAGACCGGCCGACATCGTTGCAAAGCCGCCGAGCGACTGCAGCGGCCGGCTGACGACAAGATGATACATCACGAACAATGTCACGGTGAGAAAAACCAGCGGCGTTACGGGATAACCCCAGGCGCGATACGGCCGCGCTAGATCCGGGTGGGTGATACGCATCTTGATGACGCCCAGTACCGTAAAAAACGAGCAGAAAGTAAGGCTGAACTGGATGAAATCCAGCACCGCCTCGAAGCTCTGGGTCAACAGCAACAAATTCGCGACAACGAGTTGAAAGACGATGGCGGCCGCGGGCACGTCCTGCTTCGACTTGCGCGAGAACAGGCGCAGCAACGGCATGTCCTCGCCCATCGTCATTGTTACGCGCGGGCCAATCCAGGTCATGGCGCTGATGGACGAGACGAGCCCCAGGCAGACCAGCGCGCCGACCATGCGTCCGCCGAACTGGCCGAAGATGTGCTTGCCGGCGACGATGGCAACGTCGATCTGGCCGGCCAATTCCGGCATCGGCGTCGTCGCCAGAAACACCGCGTTGAGGCCAACATAGAGAACGATAACGATCGCGGTTCCGGTGAACAGCGCGATTGGCAAGTTGCGGGTGGGCTCGTGCAGTTCGCCGACGATATAGGTCGCGGCGTTCCAGCCGGAATAGGAATACAACACAAACACGAGGCTGATGGCGAACGAGGCGTTAGCGACGGCGGTGAGGTCGGCTCGGCTCGGCGCAAATGAAATCGGCTGTCGCTCGCCGAACGCGAAACCGGCGACGATAAAAGCGATGATGAGGACGAGCTTGAGTGCCGTCCACGCGTTGTGATAGGCGCCGCCATACCGGATTCCGCACAGATGCGCGAACGAAGTGAGCCAAGTCACGCCAAGCCCGAGCAGGAGAGGCGGCGCATTTGGCACGATGGATTTGAAATAGATGCCGAAGGCCATCGCCGCGAGCGCGACGGGAGCCGCGAAGCCGACAGTCGCCGAGAGCCAGCCGGCCACAAAGCCGAATGCCGGATGATAGGTCCGGCGCAGAAAGTTGTATTCCCCGCTCGAGCGCGGAAACATCGCGGCGAGTTCCGCATAGCAGAACGCCCCGCATATCGCGACGATGCCGCCGACACTCCACAACAACAAGAGCGAAAAGCCGGACGTTATGTCGATGACTTGAAATCCGAGACTGGTGAAGACGCCGACCCCAACCATGTCGGCGACGACGATTGCTGTCGCCGTGACAAGCGACACTTTGCCGGCGGACGCGTTGCCCAAAGCCGAATTGGTCATGAATTATCTTTGACGAGACCAAGCTGGGTTTTATTCCGCTCTTGCCGGCGGGCCTTTTCAAAAAGCCAGACGGAATCAAAACCAGAATTTGGCGATGGTGCCCGGGGCGAGCGGCAACAAACTAAGCGCATCATTAGCTTATTGTGTCCCACCTTTGCCAATCGTTCCATTATATTCCAACGCCTTTTTTCGCGATTGTCCCACCGGCTTTCGGCTTCGCGTCATGTCCGCTTTACCACCAACAGCGGACATCAGTTGGATATCGAGCAACGTCCGCTAAGTGCCAGTTTCTGCCGCACGCACCGCAGCAAAAGCAGCGAGTGTACCACCGTGATATTGGTCACGGACTTGCCGGTTAGGGCGTGATATTCTTCGCCGCATTGCAGGCGGGGCGAATGGCAAGCGGCATTGGACGGCGGGAATTCATCACTCTTCTCGGCAGCGCGGCGTGGCCGCTCACTGTGCAGGCGCAGCAGCCGGCAATGCCGGTGATCGGGTTTATCAACGGTAGCTCAGCGGATACCTCCACGCGCTTTGTGGCCGCATTCCGCAAAGGCCTCAACGAAACCGGTTCCGTCGAAGGCCAAAACGTGACGGTCGAGTACCACTGGCTGGAGGGCCAACAAGATCACCTGCCGGCACTGGTGGCCGACCTGGTCCGCCGCCGTGTCGCCGTGATCGCCACGCCCGCCAGCACGCCGGCTGCGCTCGCGGCCAAAGCTGCAACTGCGACGATCCCGATCGTCTTCGGCGTCCCCGAAGACCCGGTCCGGCTTGGTCTTGTCGCCAGCCTCGCCCGGCCCGGCCGCAACGCGACCGGCATCAATTTTTTCTCCGAGGAGGTGGTCGCCAAGCGGCTGCGGCTCCTGCATGACCTGGTGCCCAAGGCCGTTCGTGTTGCTGTGCTCGTCGATCCCGCCAATGCTACGGGCGCCGAGTCCACGTTGCGGGCCGTGCAGCAAGCCGCCCCCGCCATCGGGCTGCAAATCCAGATCCTCAACGCCACGACGATCGGCGAGATTGATGCGGCCTTTGCCGCCCTTGCGCGCGAGCACCCCGACGTCCTGTTTGTCGCTGGCGACTCATTCTTCACCAGCCGCCGCGGGCAGTTTGCCATCCTGGCGGCGCGCGAGAGGATTCCGGCGGCTTATGCGAACCGTGATATTGTCGCAGCTGGCGGGCTGATGAGCTACGGAACCGACCTCGCGGACGCGTTTCATCAGGTCGGCGTCTATACCGGCAACATCCTCAAGGGCGCCAAGCCCGCCGACCTGCCGGTGCTGCAGTCGACCAAATTCGAGCTCGCCGTCAATCTGCAAACGGCGCGTGCACTCGGCATCGCGGTACCGCCAGCGGTGCTCTCCATCGCCGACGAGGTGATCGAATAAACCTTTCGCAATGCGCCAAATGACGGTGCCGAAGTGACGAGATGGGTCATTAGCGGACATCGCAAGCCGTTCGGGCCACGTCCGCTTAACCCCCGAAAGCGGACATTGGAAGGTGCGGTGAATACGTAAGTTCGCTCTGAGAAAAGGTAGAGTTTGTTTCCGTTTTCGCGGGTGGGACTTTTTCAGGAAAAAACTAAACAGAATCAAACTCGAATTTTGGCGTTGGTGCCCAGGGGCGGAATTGAACCACCGACACCTGCATTTTCAGTGCAGTGCTCTACCAACTGAGCTACCTGGGCCAGAGCGCCTTCGATTTTGGCCACTGCGAATTTGCTCTGTATTCTCGCGTAAGCGGTTAGCCAACGGCTAAAGGCCCCGCGAGAGCGCCGTCTTATAAAGGGTGGGCTTCGTACTGTCCAGAATAGGCGCTCGATCGATCTTTGGCCGAAATTTGGCCGGCTCTTGGCCGATCAGTGCCACGTCCTGTCGTCGTCGTCGCGCCGCTCGTCTTCCTCTTCGTCCTCGGTGACCGGCGCCGCATAGACGCCGGACAGCCAGCGATGCAGATCGACATCGGCGCAGCGTTTCGAGCAGAAAGGCTTGAACACGGCGTCGGTGGGCTTGCCGCAGATCGCGCACAGTTTGCGGTTTTTGGGTTCGGGCATGAGCGAAATATGGGGCGCGCGGCCGACCCCGCCAGAGCGGGGTCAGACCGTGTTCAGCCAGCCAAAGTGGATCGGATAGCCCTCGCCGCCAAGAAGCGACAGCGTTTCGTAAAGCGGCAGGCCGATGACGCTCGAATAGGAGCCTACCATCTTGACCAGAAAGCTTCCGGCGATGCCCTGCGCCGCATAGCCCCCGGCCTTGCCGCGCCATTCGCCCGACGCCAGATAAGCCTCGATGTCCTGGTCGGACAGCCGCTTGAACCGGACGCGGGTTTCGACGTGGCGCTGGCGGAATGTTTCCTTCGGCGTCACCAGACATACCGCGGTGTGGACACGGTGATTGCGCCCGGACAACAGCCGCAGGCATTGCGCCGCTTCGTCGAGCAGTTCCGCTTTCGGCAGGATGCGGCGGCCGACGGCGACCACGGTGTCGGCGGCAAGGATGTAGGCGCCTTTCAATTCCTCGTCGATGCGGATCATGTTGAGCGCAGCCTCGGCCTTGGCGCGCGCCAATCGCGTCGCGCAGGCGCGCGGCAGTTCGCCGCGCTTGGGCGTCTCGTCGATGTCGGTCGGGCGCAACGCGTCGGGCTCGAGGCCGATCTGATTGACCAGCGACAGTCGGCGCGGCGAGCCGGAGGCGAGCACGAGTTTTGGGCGGCCGATCATTTGAACCGGTATGTAATCCGGCCTTTGGTGAGATCGTAAGGCGTCATTTCCACGAGCACCTTGTCGCCGGCGAGCACGCGGATGCGGTTCTTGCGCATGCGTCCGGCCGTGTGGGCGATGATCTCATGCTCGTTCTCGAGCTTGACGCGGAAGGTGGCGTTCGGAAGCAGTTCCGTCACCACGCCAGGGAATTCCAGGAGTTCTTCTTTCGCCATTCGGTATCCGGCAGTATTGGTCTGGCCAGGACCTTGAGCAAGACGACCTCAAAAACACTATCGGCCAAAATGGGTCCAAATTTGCGCGGGAACCTAGCGGATGGCGGGCCGATCCACAACTGCGTCGGGGATGTGCGCGCGGCAACGGGCTATTCATTGCCGGTTCCTCGGGCAATGAAGCGCTGCCTGATTCGCTCAAGGAGCTGGTCGCGCACGTCGCGATAGGCATCCAGGCGTTGCTCGCGGCTGCCTTCCGCGGCGCTCGGATCGGCCGTCGGCCAGTATTCGACATCGATGGCATTGGTGCGCGTGATTTCGAGCGCGCGATGGTGCGCCTCGGGCGCCAGCGTGACGATGAGATCGAAATTGAGCCCCTCCCAGTCTTCAAGCTCCTCGAAGGTCACCGGCTTGTGCCGTGAAATATTGAGCCCGATCTCGTCCATCACGGCGACCGCAAACGGATCGAGCTCGCCCTTGCGCACGCCGGCCGAGCCAACATAGATCGCGCGCCCGAATATCTGGCCGAACAAGGCCGCCGCCATTGGCGAACGCACCGCGTTGAGGCCGCAGGCGAACAACACCGCGAGCGGACGGTTGGCGGGGCGACTTTCTACCGGCGGCATCGCCCCCTAGCCCTTCCAGTGCAAGACCGTGATCAAAGTGAACAGCCGCCGTGACGTATCGAAATCGAGATCGACCTTGCGCTTGAGCCGCTCGGTCACGAGGTTCGAGCCCTCATCGTGCAAGGCGCGTCGTGCCATGTCGATCGCTTCGATGCGGTCGGGTGTCGCGGTGCGGATCGCGGCGTAATAGCTGTCGCAGACGGTGAAGTAGTCTTTGACGATGCGGCGGAATGGCGCGAGCGACAGCATATGGGCGATCACCGGCGTGCCGTCGCTCTGGCGGATATCGAAGACGAGCCGGGCGCCGGTAATGCCGAGTTGCAACGTATAGGGCCCGCCGTCGTGGCCGGTCGGCCGAAAACTGTTGTCTTCGAGCAAATCGTAGATCGCGACGCGGCGTTCGTGCTCGATCTCGTCGCTTGAACTGCCCAGCGAACCTTCGTCCAGCGTGACCGCCGTGAGCCGGCCGGTTTTCTCCTTATCGCCGCTACCGGGCGCCATCAGCGGTTAAGCCGGATCGACACCGAGCGGGCATGGGCATCGAGCCCCTCCGCGGTGCCGAGCGTGATCGCCGCTTCGCCGAGCGCGCGCAATTGCGCGGGGCCGCATTTGAGGATCGACGTTCGCTTCACGAAATCGAGCACGCCGAGGCCGGAGGAGAACCGCGCCGAGCGCGCGGTGGGCAGCACGTGATTGGAACCGGCGACGTAATCGCCGATCGCTTCCGGCGTATGCGCGCCGATGAAAATGGCGCCGGCATTGCGGATGCGTTCGGCAATCGCTTCGGCATCGGCTGCGGCGATTTCCAGATGCTCCGGCGCGATCGCATCGACCAAAGCCGGCGCTTCGTCGAGTTTGCGCAACAGAATGATCGCGCCGAAATCGCGCCATGAAGCGCCGGCCACTTTTTCGCGCGGCAGTTTCTTCAACTGACCTTCAATCGCCCGCTCGGTCGCCGCGGCGAGCTTCTCGTCGTCGGTCAGCAGGATCGCCTGCGCGCTCGCGTCATGCTCGGCCTGTGCCAAAAGATCGGCGGCGATCCAGTCGGGGTTGCCGTCCCGGTCGGCAATGATCAAGACCTCGGAGGGTCCGGCGATCATATCGATGCCGACTTTGCCGAACACGATGCGTTTGGCGGCCGCCACATAGGCGTTGCCTGGCCCGACAATCTTCGCAACCGGGGCAATCGTCTGGGTGCCATAGGCCAAAGCTGCAATGGCCTGCGCGCCGCCGACGCGGAAAATCTCATCGACGCCGGCGAGTCTCGCCGCCGCCAGCACCAGCGGGCTGAGCTCGCCGCCGGGCGACGGCACCACCATCGCGAGCCGCGGCACGCCGGCGACTTTGGCCGGCACCGCATTCATGAGCACCGACGACGGATAGGCGGCCGTGCCGCCCGGCACATAGAGCCCGACCGCCTCGATCGCGGTCCAGCGCGAGCCGAGCTCGACGCCGAGCGCATCGGTGAAGCGATCGTCCTTCGGCATTTGACGGCGGTGATAGGCCTCGATGCGGGCGCGGGCGAATTCGAGCGCGTCGAGTGTTTCGCGGCTGCAGGCTTGCACCGCCGCCGCAATCTCCTCCGCCGTAATCTTCAGTCCGGCGCGGCCGAGATCGAGCCTGTCGAATTTGAGCGTATAGTCGTTGAGCGCTAAATCGCCGCGGGCCGCGACGTCGTCAACGATGGCGCGCACCGTCTCTTCGACATCAGCCGACGCCTCGCGTTTCGTATCGAGAAACGCGCGGAATTTTTGCGCAAAATCGCTGGAGCGGATGTCGAGGCGAATGGCCATTGGGTTGCGATCGCAGTGCTACGGCGCTGACATTTGCACGGATTTGGCGCTGAACCTGGGCGCCGAACTGCGCGCTGAGTAGCAGTCCTTTGTCATTATAACAATTCTAATGTTCTGCTTTTAGATTGACAAAAAGTCCGCTGTTCCCCAACTCCTTGAGCATCAATTCACGGGCGGAGGAAACGGCTTTGCCGGCCGCGAAGAACGCCACGCTTGTTCGGATGATTCGGCGAGTTCTGCCGGCGCTTGTGCTCGGCGCTGCGGTTGCGGCCGCGGCTCCTGGCGCGCCGGTGCGGGCGGATGATGCGGTGCAGCTTTCGATCACCATGAAGGATCATCTGTTCGATCCCGCGGAGTTGCACGCGCCCCCCGGCAAGACGATCGCGATCCATGTCAAGAACCTCAACACGATCGTGACCGAGTTCGAAAGCAGCGATCTGCATTTCGAAAAGATCCTTCCGGTGGGCAGCGAGGGCGTCGTTTATGTGCGGCCGCAGCAGCCCGGCCGCTACAACTTCTTCGACGACTTTCACCATGAGACGCAAGGTTCCCTGGTGGTGCAGTGAGTGATGGTGCAGTGAAATGAGGATGCCGTGCTTGCGTCGTTGCTGATCGTCTTCCGCGAAGTCTTTGAGGCCGGTCTGGTCGTCGGCATCGTCATGGCGGTGACCTCGGCGGTTCCCGGCCGCGGGATGTGGATCGCCGGCGGCGTCGCGGCCGGCGTATTGGGCGCGTGCCTCGTTGCCGTGTTCACCGGTGGGCTGTCGGAGCTCTTTAACGGCAGCGGCCAGGAAGTATTCAACGCCAGCATTCTCGGCTTCGCCGTCCTGATGCTAACCTGGCACAATGTGTGGATGTCGCGGCACGGCCGTGAACTGGTCGACGAACTGCGTGCCGCCGGCGAGGCGGTAGTGGCCGGATCGAAGTCGCTTCTGGCGCTTGCCATCGTGGTCGCGATCGCGGTGCTGCGCGAAGGCTCGGAGGTCGTGCTGTTTCTCTACGGCGTTGCGGCCGCCCAAGGCGGCGCCAGCTGGTCGCTGGTCGCCGGCGGAATTATCGGGCTTATTCTCGGCTCGGCGGTGTGTCTGTTGACCTATCTGGGTCTGGTCACCATCCCGACGCGTTATTTGTTCAGCGTCACCAGCGCTTTGATCGCCTTGCTCGCCGCCGGCATGGCGGCACAGGCGATCGCTTTCCTCGAACAGGCCAATATCCTCACCGCGCTCGACGAGACGGTATGGGACACGTCCTGGCTGCTCAGCGATTCGAGCTTTCTCGGCAAAGCGCTGCACACTTTGATCGGCTATGTCGATCAGCCCACCGCGATGCAGGTCGTCGTCTATGCGGCGACGCTTGCCGTCATTGCCCTGTTGATGAAGCTGTTCTCTTCGCCGGCGCAGCAGCAGCCGCGCCCGGCCTGACTTCGTCATTCCATCGTCCCGGCGCTGGAATGACGGAAATCAGGCCGCTGCCGAGTCGGCCGTGGAATGATCCGGGCACAACGACGCCGTGGTCACTTCGCCGAGATCGGCGAGTTCGGCTTCCAGACATTCGACATCGAGACGAATGACGCCGCCGCCCGAGAAGGTCAGCGTCACGATTCCGGCGGGAGAATCGGTCTCGGCGAATTCGACGGCGAGCAGATTAAGCCGGGCCTCCTTGCTGCCCGGATCGAGATTGCGGGTTTTGCACGCAAGCACGCGTTCGAACCGCAGCGCCGTTCGGCAGCGGCGGTAGTCGGCCTTGGTATCCGGCTTGGCCTCGGCCACGCTGATCCAATCGAACCGGTTCATCGCCATAACAAAACGATGTTCGCGCGGTTTCCAGAACATGTCGGCGACCTTGACCAGGGCGTCCTGCACGTGAGCGGACACGATCTCGATATCGTCCTTGTCGAGCGCGACAAGCTTCAGTTCTAGGCAAGAGTCCATTGCGAGCCTGTGTCCATTGCGAGTCTTGTTTGATCCCACCCTGCGTGGTGTCTTCTCTGCCGGCTGGTGCTCTTTTGCAAAGCTAAGAAGGCGGCGTGCAGGACGCAAGCCCTCACAGCTGCCGGATCAGAAAGAAACGCAGGCAGGCCTCACGATGACCACGACCAATTGCTGATGGAAATTACGCTTGTAGGCCGCAACCACGGCGTCGAGCCGCGCGTCGTCCTCGTCCGCGCCGGGCAGCACGATTTCGACGCGCTTGCTCGGCTCGCGCACGACGGTCCTGTTGCCGGAGTTGCGCCATTGCCCCTGCGCATCGGTGACGGTCAGGCCGTCGGGAAAGCGCGGAGTCATTTCGCGGTCGACAAAGCGCGCCCAGGCGCTTTCGCTGACGCCAAGCTTGTGTCCGACGTCGCGCCCGAACAGAAGCTCGGCGACCTGCCGAACCTGCCTCTTGCCGTGACATGACAAAGCAGGCGCCTGCGCGTGCAGGCCGGTTGCGGCAGCGGTGAAGAGCGCGAGGCTGAGGAGACAGGCCGAGGCTGAGCGCATCGATGCAACTCGCCGGGCTTAGATTCCCTCGGATGGAGAGAGCGAGCGGTCGTATCGCGTCATCAAGCGATCGCGCATGAGGGCCGCCGAGCCGGCAGCCCACAGCACCATGGTGCACGTGGCTCCGAACAGAAAGCCGAGAACAAGAGTTTCCATATCACCCGCCCTTTGCGGCGCAACATAAGGGGCGGACCTTTCACATTCGTTAGAACGGGCTGCCAAAGGCATACGGGCCGGCGAAAATTCACCGGACCGCTTTTGTTGCTTAAAAATCACTTGCAGCCCTGTGGCGTGGCGGTTTTGCCCGCCGGGCAGCCGCCGGTCGGATGCGGCGCCGGCTTTTGCGGCGGAGGTGGCGGTGGCGGCGGTGGTTTCGCTGCCGCTGCCGCTGGCGATGGATGCGGAGCCGGGGGCGGAGGTGGAGGCGGTGGCGGTGGTTTAACCATAGCCGGCGCCGGATGCGGTGGCGGCGTTACCGGCCGCTCGATCGCCGGAGCCGCTCCCGCAGGGTGCGGCGGCGGCGTCGCAGGTTTCTCGAAAACTGGAGTTGGCCCCGTCCGGTGCGGCGGCGGTGACACGGGTTTCTCGAACGCCGGAGTGGGCCCTCCGGGGTGCTGCGGTACGCCCTCGGGTTTCACCATCGCATTCGCTGGCGGCGGTGTCGGCGCGCCGGCGCCGGGATGCGGCGGTATTCCCGGCGCCACGGCCGCGGGCGTGCCAAATCCGGGCCGCGTTCCAGGTGTTCCCAGTGTGGCCGGAGCCCCTGGCGTGGCGCGCGCTGCGGCGGCCGGCAACGAGACGCGGAATTCCGCGCGGCCACCAGGTCCGGCAGGCGCTCCCGCCGGAGCGGGGCGGACCACGACGGTACGGGGCGGCCGGATGAAGACCGGGACCACGGCGGCGGCGGGAATTGGCAGAGCGAAACGCTCCCGCGGCGGCGGTGGCGGCGCCAGCACCGCGAATTCGCGCGGCCGCGGCGGCAAGAAGAAAATCGGCGGCGGTGGCGGCGGCAAAAAGCCAAACCCGCCGAACATGATGACCGGCCGATCGACATAATCCATCTCATAGGGCGGCGGCGGCGGCACGCCGAAGTCGAACACGGCGAAGTCTGGCGGCGGATCCAGCGCCTCACGCAGCATCGCCAACCGCCGGCGCGCGTCCCAAATATGCGGGCCGTTCGGATATCGTCGCAGATAGGACCAATAAGCCGGCGGGGTATCGTTGATCACGCAGTGACGCCAGGCGATCTCCTCGCGGCGTATCGCGATCATCACGGCGACGCGCTGCGCATAGGGGCTGTTCGGATAGGCGGCAAGGAATTGCTCGTAGCCGTCGATCGTGTCGAGCGCGAGCGCTGCCGCATAGCCGTCATCAGGATTGCCGAATTCGCGCATCGGCCGGTTGCGGATGTCGGCGAGCGGCGCCGCGTTCTGCGGCGGCGGCGCATCGGCTGCGCGTTCGGTCATGAAGAACGGACCGTCGATCTGCGCTGAGTACCAGGGCACCTGTGCGCCTTGCGTCTGTTCGCTGACGCGCAAACGCACGCGCGCGAAGATGTCGTCGAGGCTTAGTCCGCCGGCGCCGATCATTTCAGTGAGGGCTGTGGCATAAGCGCCATATGGACCCAGCTCATCGGGCGCGACCGTGCCGGGCGCGGCGTTGAAGGCAAAAGCCATGCTGGGCACCGGATCGACCAGCGCGAGACCGCCGGCCAGCGGCTGGCCGCCTTGCGCGAATGTATTCTGCCGCGCTGCGTCGAGGATGACGATCTTCACACGGCCGGGAAGCGAGGCCAGCGGTTGGGTGAAATCGGAGACCCGTATCGCCTGCAGGGGAACATCGACGTCGCGCTGGATGTTAGCGTCGACCGGCACGAAATAATTGTCGCCAGCGAACTGCACGCCGTAGCCGGATAGATAGATCAGCGCCACGGCGTCGGGCCCCGCGGCGGAAACCTGACCGATGAATTCGCGAAACGATTCCCGTAGCGTCGCCTGGTCGAGGTCCCGCGCGCCGGTGACCGTGAAGCCCGCGGCCTGGAGCGCGTCGGCGACGAGGCCGGCATCGTTGGCGGGTGTCGCGAGTGTTCCGGTCTTGTACTGCGAGTTGCCCACGACCAGTGCGAAGCGCTGTTCGTCGGCATGGCTGGGGCGCGGACCGAGCGTCAGCGCGACAGCGGCAACAACAGCGGCAACAAGCCACAATAACGAGCTATACAGAAACTTTCTCATCGCTGGTTCCCCTAATCGCCAGTACCTGACCGAGTTTTGTCGCGCGCCATGGTGCCAATCAATAGGACTGAATGATGTCCGACAATATATTTGGTTGTGTTGCGGCTTCCGCCGGGATCGTGGCTTGGATCACGCCTCGGCCAACCATGTTGCAAAGCGGACCAGGCCTATTTCAAACAGCAGATTTGCATAAGTTGGATTTGCGTCCCGGCGATGACCAAGCTAAGAACAATCTAACAAAAGCATTTGTTAACTCGCTCTGCCGTGTCAGCGATCGCGGCTGCTGCCATCCAACTGCTGCTATCCAACGACGTGTCGATTAAGCGGATTGAGGTAACACGTGCTTTTGTAACGCGGATTTCGCCACACTTGAGTCTGCAGCAAAGACGTTTGTGCAACAAAAACCTGTGTAACGAAGGCGTGTGCAACTAAGGCCATCTGCAAATAAAGTTGATCTCCGTACCAACTGTTGTCTTTTCTTTCACTCCCGTAAGGGATACAAGCTGCCTTTCTTGAAAGGGAGGTTTTATGGCGAAGACGAAGAAGAAGCGGCGTGCGTGGACTTCAGCAGAAGTTCGCGACCTCAAGGCAATGGCGAAGAAGAAAACGACTGCGGCGCAAATTGCGAAGAAGCTGAAGCGGACCGAAGGCGCAACGCGTCAGAAGGCGTTCAGCATCGGGTTGTCGCTCGACTCCCGTTCCTAAGTTCTCAGCAAATAATCTACTGGCGAGAGTCGACGGCATGCCGGCCTGCCACATGCAGGCCGGCATGCCGTCGCGCGTCATTGTATTGGTGGTGCGCGGTATTGGTGGTGCGCGGGATATTGTTGGCGCGCCGGCATTGTTTGGCGTCTGCAGGCTTCGTCGCCTGTCGACAATGTCCGAAAAACCCTCACCCTAGGAATTATATCCGCTTGGACTGGTGTCGATCGGGCGCCCTCGGCCGGCTTGAACCTGTAGGATAATCACCGGTGATATTAACTAATGGCCGTGAACCTGCCCCAATACCCCCGTAACTAAGTGTAGAGTGTGTGTTGCTGATCTGGCCAGGGGCTTCCGCCAATCCGCGGGTCTTTGTAAAAGGGCTACGGCCGGTCATGCGTAAGTTCGGGCATGTTTTTCGCCCGTTTCGGTGATGGACGCCTATGAGCCAGCCTCCCGGGCCGCTGCGGCAACAGCCAACGAGCTCCGAGCTTGCAAACGCGCTTAGCGCGTGCCGGCGGGCATTTTACGCCGTCGCGCTGTTCAGCGGCATGAGCAATCTTTTGATGCTCATGAGCGCGATCTTCATGCTCGAAGTGTACGACCGGGTGTTGCCGAGCCGCAGCGTGCCGACGCTGGTTGTGCTATTACTGCTGGCAGCTGGCATTTACGCGGCGCAGGGCGTCATCGACATGATCCGCAGCCGCATTCTGGTGCGTGTCGGCCGCAGCCTCGACGAGGCCATGAGTTCGCGGGTCTACGACACCATCGTCCGCCTGCCGCTCAAGGTCGGCAATAAGGGCGAGGGCACGCAGCCGATCCGTGATCTCGACGCGGTGCGCGGCTTCCTTTCCGGGATCGGCCCGGTGGCGTTCTTCGATCTGCCGTGGATTCCGGTCTATCTCGCCATCTGCTTTTTGTTCCACTTCTATATCGGCCTCACCGCCCTGGGCGGCGCCATCATCCTCGGCGCGCTCGCGGTATTGACCGAGCTGCAGACGCGGCATCCGACCCGCAGCGCCACGCAATTTGCCGCGGCACGCAACAATCTCTTGGAATCGAGCCGGCGCAACGCCGAGGCGATCACCGCCATGGGCATGGTCGGGCGGATTTCGCGGCGCTGGGGCGAGCTCAACAGGAGCTACATCACGGCGAGCGGCCGCGCCAGCGACGTCGGCGGCGGTCTCGGCGCGATGTCGAAAGTTTTGCGGATGCTGCTGCAGTCCACCATTCTGGCGGTCGGCGCCGCGCTGGTGATCAATCAAATGTCGACGGCCGGCATCATCATTGCGGGCTCCATCCTCGGCGGGCGCGCCTTGGCGCCGGTCGACATGGCGATCGCCAATTGGCGCGGCTTTGTCGGTGCACGGCAGAGCTGGCACCGTTTGTCCAAATTGCTTGGGCACCTGCCGCCGCTCGCCGAGCCGATGCCGCTCAAGCCGCCGTCGCGGACGCTCGTGGTGCAGAACGCCGCCGTCGCTCCGCCCGGCCAGCCCAAAATTGTATCCCAGGACATCAATTTCACTTTGACGGCCGGCAAGGCGCTCGGCGTGATCGGACCGACGGCCTCGGGAAAATCCTCGCTGGCGCGCATGCTGGTCGGCGTCTGGACGCCGGCGCGCGGCACGGTGCGGCTCGACGGTGCGACGCTCGACCAATGGTCGCCGGAATCGCTCGGCCGGCACGTCGGTTATGTCCCCCAAGACGTGGAATTGTTCAACGGCACCGTGGCGCAGAACATTTCGCGCTTCGATGAGCCGCCGGATCCGGACGCCGTCATTGCCGCGGCCCAAGCGGCCGGCGTGCACGATCTCATTATCAATCTGCCGGACGGCTATGACACGATCATCGGCGATCACGGCAGCGCGTTGTCCGCCGGATAGGCGCAGCGTCTGGCGCTGGCGCGGGCGCTCTATCGCGATCCGTTCCTGGTCGTCCTCGATGAACCGAACTCCAACCTCGACGCCGAAGGCGACGAGGCTTTGACGCACGCCATTCTCGGCTTGCGCGCGCGGGGCGTGGTCGTGGTGGCGCATCGTCCGAGCGCCATCGCGGGTGTCGACTACATTCTCATCATGGGCAAGGGCCGTCAGCAGCAGTTCGGGCCTAAGGAAGAGATTCTGACCGGCGTGACCTCGCAGACTCCGCCGCGCGCCTTGAAAGTGGCGGAGAAGGGAGGCGCTGGATGATCGGCGTCCCTGACAAAATAGCCCACAAGCTCAAGAGTAAGCTGCCCGAGAATTTGTCGGGAAAGCTTGCAGGTAAATTCCCGAATAAGCTTTCAGGCAAGCTTCCGGCGCGGCTTTCTTGGCAACTGCCGCGCCAGCTGCATTGGCTCGAGTCGAAACTGGCGCCGACCTTTTCCTGGTTGTTCTACGATACGTCGCCATCCGAGAGCGCCGAGGCCTCGATCCGCCGCCACATCATCGCCGGCGGCATCCTGGTCGGGGTGCTTGCCTTCGGCTTGGGTGGCTGGGCATCGACCGCGGAAATCTCCGGCGCGCTGATCGCGCAAGGTTCTCTCGTCGTCGATTCAAACGTCAAGAAGGTGCAGCACCCGACCGGCGGCGTGGTCGGCGAGCTCCTCGCCCATGACGGCGATCACGTGAAGGAAGGACAAGTTCTCATTCGTCTCGACGAGACCGTGACCCGCGCCAATTTGGCCATCGTCACCAAGGGCCTCACCGAGCTGTACGCACGCAAGGCGCGTCTATCGGCTGAACGCGACGGCGTCGACACGGTCGCGGTGCCGCGGGAACTGGCCGCCACCATCGATGATCCCGAAGTGACAGACGCGCTCAACAGCGAGCGCAAGCTGTTCGACCTGCGGCGGACGGCGCGGGCCGGTCAAAAGCAGCAGCTGCAAGAGCGCATCACGCAATTGCAGCAGGAGATCGCCGGCCTCACCGCGCAACTCGCCGCCAAAGATCAGGAACTGGCGCTGATCGAGCAGGAGCTGCAAGGCGTTCGCGAGCTGTGGCAAAAGAACCTGATCCAGCTCACCCGGCTCACCTCGCTGCAACGCGACGAAGCCAAGATCCAAGGCGAGCGCGGCCAGCTTGTCGCGCAGTCCGCGGAGGCCAAGGGCAAGATCGCCGAGATCCAATTGCAGATCATTCAGGTCGATCAGGACCTGTCGAGCGACGTCGCCAAGGAGCTGCGCGAGACCGAAAGCAAGATCGGCGAATATGTCGAGCGCAAGGTCACGGCGGAAGATCAGCTCAAGCGCACCGACATTCGCGCGCCGCAAGACGGCACCGTGTTCCAATCGACGGCAAACACCGTCGGCGGCGTGATCACCGCCGGCGATCCGGTGATGCTCATCGTGCCCGAGAGCGATAATCTCCTGGTCGAAGTCAAGGTCGATCCCAAGGACATCGATCAGGTCCAGTTCGACCAGCCCGTCGTACTGCGCTTCTCCTCGTTCAACGCGCGCACGACGCCGGAGATCAACGCCAAAGTCGTGCGCATCGCCGCCGATACGACCACCGACCAGCGCACCGGCCAGAGCTATTATCTCGTCCGCATCGCGATGACCGCCGACGAGGTGGCGCGGCTCGGCGACGTCAAGCTGACGCCCGGCATGCCGGTCGAAGCCTTCATCCAGACCGGCGAACGCACCATGCTGTCGTATCTGATGAAGCCGCTGCATGACCAGTTCATGCGGGCGTTCCGCGAAAAATAAGCCCCGCACTCTCACCCGGGATATGATCGCACCGTTTTGCTATAACCACGGTCGCGGTTCGGCGTGGCCTGTGCCGGAAATAGTTGGATCGCGAGGACATCGATGAACAGGTTAGCCCGCTGGGCGCGGCAATTCGGCGTGGCGCGCGCGGTGTGCCTCCTACTGCTGTTCGCACTGGTGCCGCTGCGCCTGGCCGACCCGCGGCCGCTCGCCGAATTGCGCGCCCGCACCTTCGACCTGTTTCAGGTGCTGTGGCCGCGGGAGCAGAAATCGCGGCCGGTTGCCATCATCGATATCGACGAGGATAGTCTCAAGGAAATCGGGCAGTGGCCGTGGCCGCGCACCACGGTGGCCGATCTGATCACCAAGATCACCCAGCTCGGCGCCGCCGGCATCGGCTTTGATATCATTTTCGCCGAGCCCGACCGGATGTCGCCTTCGATCGCCGAACAAAGCTTTCGCGGCATCGACGCTGAGACCCGCGCCAAGCTCGACAGCCTGCCGAGCAATGATGAAGTCCTGGCGGACGCGATCAAGAATTCGCGTGTCGTCGTCGGCCAAGTCGGCTCGGCCCATATCGATCCGAAGACCAAAGCCGAGCAGACGCTGCAGACCGGCTTCGCCATTCGCGGCCCCGATCCGACGTCGTTCCTGGTGACTTTTCCGGGGCTGTTGCGCAACGTGCCGCTGATCGAAGAGGCCGCGGCCGGGGGCCTGTTCTCGATCAATCCGGAAACCGACGGCATCATTCGCCGCGTGCCGGTGATCATGGAGGCGCAAGGCGCGCTGGTGCCGTCGCTGACCATGGAAATGTTGCGGGTCGTCTCCCATGCCAGCGCCATTCTGGTGCGCGTCAACGAGGCCGGCGTGCAATCGGTGGCGGTGCCGGGGCTTGAAGTGCCGACCGACCGCAATGGGCAGCTTTGGGTGCATTTCAACAAGCACGATCAGGCGCGCTATGTGTCGGCCAAGGATGTGCTGCAAGGCAAAGTCTCGCCGGATCGCCTGCGCGGCCGGCTCGTCCTGATCGGCACTTCCGCGACCGGCCTTCTCGATATCAAGACGACGCCGCTCGATCCGGTGATCCCGGGCGTCGAAGTGCATGCGCAGATCCTGGAAAGCGTACTCACTAAGTCGACGCTGTTGAACCCGAACTACGCCATCGGCGCCGAGCTGGTGATGGCCGTGCTGCTGGGGATCGGCGTCATTATCGTAGCGCCGATGCTGTCGCCGGCCGTCAGCGTCGTCTTCGGCGGCCTTTTGATCGCCGGCTTGACCGGGTTCTCGCTCTACCTTTTTGCCGAGCATAGCCTCTTGATCGATTTCACCTACCCGTTGATCTCGAGCTGGCTGATCTATCTTGTCCTGACCTTTGTCAATTATTTCCGCGAGCAGAAGCAGCGCCAGCAGATCCGCTCTGCTTTCGGCTATTACCTGTCGCCGCACATGGTCGAGCAGCTGGCGCGCTCGCCGGAGAAGCTCGTGCTCGGCGGCGAAGAGCGCCGCATGACCATCCTGTTTAGCGACGTGCGCGGCTTCACCACGATTTCAGAACATTACAAGGACGATCCGCAGGGCCTGACACGGCTGATGAACCGTTTCCTCACGCCGCTGACCAACGCCATCATCGAGCGCAAGGGCACGATCGACAAATATATCGGCGACGCCATCATGGCGTTCTGGAACGCGCCGGTGGACGATCCCGAGCAGGAAGCCAATGCCTGCGAAGCGGCGCTGCAAATGCTCGAGCGCGCCGAGACCCTCAACGGCGAACTCAAGAGCGAGGCCGAGGCCAATGGCGGCGCCTACATGCCGCTGCGCATCGGCATCGGGCTCAATACCGGCCCCTGCGTCGTGGGCAATATGGGATCGGATTTCCGCTTCAATTACTCGGTGCTCGGCGACACGGTAAACCTTGCTTCGCGACTCGAGGCGCGGACCAAAGACTACCGGTTGCCGATGGTGATCGGCTCGCGCACCGCCGAAATGGCCAAGCAAAAATTCGCCACGATAGAAATCGATCTGATCCTGGTGAAGGGCAAGAAACAGCCGGAAGCGGTGTTCACCGTGCTCGGCCGCGCCGAGATCGAGCAAGATCCGCGCTGCGCCGAATTGCGCGATCTCAACGGCCAGATGCTGGCGCGTTTCCGCAAGCAGGACTGGGACGCGGCGCTGGAACTCATTCAACGCTGCCGCAAGAGCGCCAATGGCTTCGATGTCGCGGGCCTCTACGACATGTATGAGGAGCGGATCGCAGCCTACCGCGCCGACCCGCCGGGGACGGATTGGGACGGCGTCTACGCAGCGGAATCGAAGTAGATTCTATTTGGTGAAGTAGATTCTATTTGGTAATGGAGGCGGGCGCCGGCGCACGGCGCGTACCCACCAGCACGTCCGGCAGGAATTGCTGGACGCCGTTGCTGCCGAGCGCGAACAGCGGAATCGCCTGCGGCATCGCTTTGTCTTCAACGAGCGTCAGCCACCGATTATCGAGGATGATCCAGGCGTCGTCGAGCCGCACGGCAGTGACGGCGTGATCCTCGTTGGCGCCGGTGTTGCGGACGATGATCAGTTTTACATCCTCGGCGGCAATGCCGGCTTCGGTCAGCGCGACGTATTTGGCGATGGCATAGTCCTCGCAATCGCCCTTGCGGGTGGCGAAGGTCTCAAGCGGCGCGCTCCAGTGATCGGGCACGCCCCATTGCGCCATGTCGCTCACCGGCTCGATCGCCATATTGATGGCGCGGTTGATCACGCCGATGCGGGCGCGCCCGGTCAGCGCGCGGCCCTGGTCGACGATGCCGAGGAACCGCTTTGCCGTGGCCGGGCATGGCGCTGCGTCCGCCCGGCAGCGCGCGAAGATTTCGCTTTCAGCACGGATGTCCGCTTTGATTCTGTCCCATTTCGCCAGAACATCGCCGCCATTGACGGGCAGGACGTTGAACCGGAACGATGCGTCGATGCGCGGCAGCTCGCTGCGTGGCTGGACCTTGGGCGACAATACGGCGCGCGGCAACTGCGCGTTCGGCAGATCGGGCGTTGTGGGTTCGAGTGCGGCGAGTTGCACAGGCCGATTGGCGTCGACCTGATTCTGCTTCTGGACGTCGGGCTGAGTGCTCTCCCGGACAGTCGGCGGCACGACGCTTTGCACGTTCGCCTGAACCGATGCCTCGACATTGGGCTGGGGTTCGATCCGGCTTTCGTTTGTGCCCTGACTGCTGGCTTCGATTTTGTCCTGCGGCACGTCGATTGCGGTCGCCGCAACACCCATCGCAGCATGAGCTGCGATCGCCGTCACCGGCCCGTTCGCTTCCGCGATCGTGCCGGTCTGGATGCCGGCGAAGGCCGGCACCGTGATAAGAAATGCGGCAG
>DASQRX010000084.1:0-7594 GCA_035642635.1 Xanthobacteraceae bacterium | reverse complement strand
TTCGATCATGGCCAGTCGGTCGACCACATGCTCGACGACGCCATGAACGGCTTCCAGCGAATCCTGCGTGCGGCGATCGCTGCGCTTGATCTCGGCGACATCGCGCTGGATGGTGTCAACGGCCACGGGCTTGGCTGTTGCGGCCAATCCGGCCGGAGCGCCACGCGCCCGCGCCTCGTCGATGTGAACCAGGAGATCGGCCAAGCCGCGCTCGACGGCCTCGAGATTGCCGAGACGCGCGTCGGAGGCATCGAGCCGTTTGATCAGTTGCGCGATGCGGTCTTCGAGATGCCCAAGCGCGGCGTGATCGGTATGGGTGAGCTGCACCCATTCAAGCTTCTCGATGAGTCCGCTCAACAGCTTTTCGAGCTCGCGCGGCACCGCGTGGCCGGCTTCGGTCGAAGCGCTCAGCGCATCGGCAAATGTCTCGAGACGGCTTTCAAGCGCCGAAACGGCGCGACCGCTCGCTGCGCTATTGGCGATCTCATCGACCTTCGCGGCCAGTGCGCGCACGTCCTCGGCAACCTTCGTCAATGTGTCGTTGGAGGCGACATGCGAAACGATTCCGCGCAGCGCCCCGATCGCGGTTTCGAGCTGTTGCAGGGTGGCCGGATCTTCCTTGCCGATGATCAGGTCGACTTTTTGCGCCAGCGTCCGCACTGCGTCGTCGAAACCGACCAGGTTCTCGGCGGGCGTCAGGCCGTGCAGCGCATCGCGCACTTCGGCCAGTCCGCGCTCAAGTCCGGCAAGCGCGGATGAGTCGACAGCGCCGACCTCGCGGGAATGATCGATCCGTTGCGCCAGCGCCTGGGCTTCGATCTGCAGCGATTCCACCGCGTGGCGCGGCAGCGCTTCGGTGATCTGCCGGCCGATCTCGGCGAGATCCTTGCGGAAAGCGGTGATGACCGCTTCGAGCTCATGGCCCGGCCGCAGCGTCTCGATCCGCGCCGTGATGTTGCGCAACTGCTCTTCGAGCTTGGAAATGTCGAGCGCAGGAGCTGCCGGGACGACAGGCGGAACCGGCGGCGAAACAGCCTCGGGAAGCGGCTGCGGCGGCTTGGCCCCGAACGAGAGCGGCGCAGGAGTCGGTTCTGGAAGCGGTTGCGGCGTTTTAGCGGCAAACGGGACTGGGTCCGGGGCCACCTCCGGCAGCGGTTCCGGCGCCCTCGGGGGAGCAACAAACGGCACAGGCGCGCGCGGCGCCAAAGGCGCACCCGAAGGCGCTTCGCCATAAAGCATGCGCTGACGATCGGTGATTTCGCCAATCGCATCGTCGACCGACAATAGGGCCGGCCGGCGGTGTGCGATGATTGGCGGTCTGCGGCCGGCCTATCGGCATGGTCCGGTCGCGGTGCGGTGCCGGCGGAGCTCCAGTCAGGCGCGGTGCTTCGGGTCGCGCCATGCGCTCGAGCTGATGCGAGAGCTTGTCGAGGCGGGCATGAACTTCGCCCATTTCGGCACGGGCGCGTGCGGCGAGCCGCATTTCCTCGGCGCGGGCCGCCTCGCGGGCCTCGTCGCGGGCGGCCCGTCGCAATTCTTCACGGGCGACTTCGCGGGCGCGGGCTTCCTCGCGCGCTCGGGCAATCCCGCGGCCGGCCCGCTGTTCCTGGTCGCGGCCCCGCGCCGCCGCCCGAGCCGCTTCGCGAATGCGCGGGGGATCGCGATCCAAATCGCGGTCCAAATCGCGGTCCAAGCCGAGATCCAAGCTGCGCTCCGGGCGGCGATCTTGGTCGCGCTCGATATCCCGGCCGCGATCTCGGCGCCGGGGGTTGTCGCGGCTTTCGTGCCGCCGCGCTTCCACGTCGTCATAACGCCGCTCGCGGCGCGATTCGCGGCGCGGTGCGTAGGCCGATTCGCGTTCGGATTCACGATGGGATTCGCGACCATTGCCACGGTCGTCATCGTCATCGGCGTAGCGCGCTCGCGCGCCGTAATCTTCATCGTCAGGTCGGATGACGTCGTTGAGCCATTCGCCGACCGACATGCCGGATTGGCGCGCCGCGTCGCGGGCGGTTTCGCGCGCTTCTGGACGGAGGCCTCTCAGATTCCACGGACCGCCAGATTTCATTGCGCGCCCAAATCACATCGCGAGGAGCAGGATGGCCCTGTCTTTGAGCTGTGGCTCGGTAACAGTCGAAGCAGAGGGCGCGGCGTCCTCGGGATCCGACTTTTCAGGAATAGAGTAAACAAGCGGTTAAGGACCGCTCCAAAGCCGGCAAGAATGGCCCTTGGACGCTATGGAACTCGCGCCACATTGGCCGTCGTCGCCCTGTCGTGAATCGGCTAGCCTATGGGCCTGGAACCCGCTTGCGGCGGGCGCGGTGGGGAGGGTGACACATCATGCCGAGCTACAAGGCTCCGGTTGACGACGTCATGTTCCTGTTGAGCGACGTGTTCCACATCGATCGCTACAACAACCTGCCCGGTTTCGCCGAGGCCACGCCCGATCTTATCGAGGCGGTGCTGACCGAAGCGGCAAAATTCTCCGAAGACGTGTTGACGCCGCTCAATCGCGTCGGCGACCGGGAAGGCTGCCGCCGTAACGCTGATGGCAGCGTCACCACGCCGCCGGGATTTAAGGCCGCTCAAAAGCAGTTCACCGGCGGCGGCTGGGTCGGCCTTGCGGCGCCGGCCGAATTCGGCGGTCAGGGCTTGCCGATGGTGATCGCGCAGGCCGTCGGCGAGTTCGTGTGTTCGGCGAATATGGCCTTCGCGATGTATTCGGGCCTGACCCAGGGCGCGATCGCGGCTTTGGTGACGCATGCCTCCGCCGAGCAGAAAGCGCTTTATCTGCCCAAGCTCGTCAGCGGCGAATGGGCCGGCACCATGAACCTGACCGAGCCGCAATGCGGCACCGATCTCGGCCTGGTGCGCACGCGCGCCGTGCCGCAGGCTGACGGCAGCTACAAGATCACCGGCACAAAAATTTTCATTTCCGCCGGCGAGCACGATCTTGCCGACAACATCGTCCATCTGGTGCTGGCGCGCATCGAAGGCGCTCCCGAAGGCACCAAGGGCATCTCGCTCTTCATCGTACCCAAATTTCTGCCGACACCGAATGGCGGCGCCGGCGCGCACAACGCGGTCAGTTGCGGCTCCATCGAAGAGAAGATGGGCATCCACGGCAACGCCACCTGCGTGATGAACTATGACGGCTCGACCGGCTGGCTCGTCGGCGAAGTGAACCGCGGCCTGCAGGCGATGTTCGTGATGATGAACGAAGCGCGGCTCCATGTCGGCGTGCAGGGCTTGGCGCTGTCGGAAGTCGCTTATCAGAACGCTGCCGCTTACGCCAAGGAGCGCCTCGCCGGACGCGCGATGACCGGCGCGAAATTTCCGGAGAAGCCCGCCGATCCGATCATCGTGCATCCGGATGTGCGCCGCATGCTGATGAATATCCGCGCCTTCAACGAAGCGGCGCGCGCGCTGGTTTTGTGGACCTCGTTGCAGAGCGACATCGCGCACCGCTCGCAAGACGCCAAGGAGCGGCAGGCGGCCGACGATCATTTGGGTCTGATGACGCCGGTGGTCAAAGGCGTGCTCACCGATCAGGGCTTCGCCAACACGGTCGCGGCGCAGCAGATTTTCGGCGGCCACGGCTATATCGCGGAGCACGGCATGGAACAGTTCGTGCGCGATGCCCGCATCGCCATGATCTACGAGGGCGCCAACGGCATCCAGGCGCTCGATCTCGTCGGCCGCAAATTGTCGAAAGACGGCGGCCGCGCGCTGCAGACTTTCTTCGGTGAGGTCACAGCTTACATCAAGGAGCACGGCGCGGATGCGGCGATGGCGCCGTACACGGCGCCGCTCGCGAAGGCGCTCGGCGAATTGCAGCAGGCAACCATGTGGTTTGTGCAGAACGCAATGGCTGATCCAGAGCATGCCGGCGCCGGCGCCACCGATTATATGCATCTCTTCGGCTTGGTCGCGCTCGGCTATATGTGGTGCCTGATCGCGCAAGCCGCCAAAGCCAAAGCGGGAAACGGGGCGGATGAGAGAATGGCGCAGCGGCTGACAACGGGGCGGTTTTTTATGGAACGCATACTTCCAGCAACGACCGCGCATCTCGCCCGCATCAAGGCCGGCGCTGCCACCACCATGGCATTGCCGTTGGAGGCGTTCTAGCTGATCATCCGGCGAGTTGGCGCGCCTGCCCCGAAAACACCAGAGAGGAATTCATGCCCGAGGCTTTCATCTACGATCACGTGCGCACCCCGCGCGGCCGCGGCAAGGCTGACGGCGCGCTACACGAAGTGACGGCGCTCAATCTGGCGGCGCAAGCGCTCGGCGCCATCAAGAGCCGCAACAATCTCGACACCGCTCTGGTCGACGACGTGGTAATGGGCGTGGTCGATCCGGTCGGTGAGGCCGCGGCCGATATCGCGCGCACCGCGGCGCTGGTCGCGGGCTATGGCGACAGCGTCGCCGGCGTGCAGATCAATCGCTTTTGCGCCTCCGGTCTCGATGCGGTGAATTTCGCGTCGGCGCAGGTCATGTCCGGCCAGCAGCAATTGTCGGTCGGCGGCGGCGTCGAATCGATGAGCCGCGTCGGCATCGGCTCAGCCGGCGGCGCCTGGGCGATGGATCCCTCGATCGCGGTCGCGCATTATTTCCTGCCGCAAGGCATCTCCGCCGACCTAATCGCGACCAAATATGGATTTACCCGCGACGACGTCGACGCCTATGCGGTCGAGAGCCAGAAGCGCGCGGCTGTGGCCTGGGACGAGGGTCGCTTCGACCGTTCGGTGATGAAGGTCAAGGACGTCAACGGCCTCACCATCCTGGCCAAGGACGAACACATGCGTCCCGGCACGACGATGCAGTCGCTCGCAGCCCTCAAGCCGTCCTTCGTGCAGATGGGCGAACTGGGCGGCTTCGATGCGGTCGCTATCCAGGCGCATCCCGACGTCGAATTCGTCAAACATGTCCATCACGCCGGCAATTCCTCGGGCATTGTCGACGGCGCCGCCGCCGTCCTGATCGGCAGCAAAGAATCCGCGCAGAAGACCGGGCTGAAAGCCCGCGCGCGCGTGCGCGCCTTCGCCAATATCGGCTCCGATCCGGCCTTGATGCTGACCGGCCCGGTCGACGTGACCAAGAAGGTGTTGAAATCAGCCGGCATGGCGATTTCCGACATCGATCTGTTCGAGGTCAACGAAGCCTTCGCTTCGGTGGTGTTGCGCTTTCTGCAAGCGTTCGATCTCGACGCCGCCAAGGTCAATCCCAATGGCGGCGCCATCGCCTTGGGCCATCCGCTCGGCGCCACCGGCGCCATGATCCTCGGCACGCTGGTCGACGAATTGGAGCGCCGCAATCTCTCGACCGGGCTCGTCACGCTGTGTATCGGCGCCGGCATGGGCACCGCGACCATCATCGAGCGCGTCTCATAAATCAGCTTGAGAACATGCAATGCCTAAAATCGATATCGGCAAAATACCGACCGATACCCGCACCGGTTATCCGCAGCCCTATGACCGCGTCGTCGTCGGCCGCGAGCGCAAGCGTTTGGGCAACGCCGCGGGGCTCCATCAGTTCGGCGTCAATCTGACGGTGCTGAAGCCCGGCGCGTCGTCGGCGCTGCGGCACTGGCATGAGCGCGAAGACGAATTCATCTACCTGCTCGAGGGCGAACTGGTTTTGATCGAGGACGAGGGCGAAACCGTGCTCAAACCCGGTGACGCCGCGGGCTTCAAGGCCAATAGCGGCAACGGCCATCATCTGGTCAACAAATCGGATCGCAACGCGGTTTATCTGGAAGTCGGCACCCGCTCCAAACACGAGCGCGTCGAATATCCCGAGGCCGACCTGATGGTTGTGCGCGACGATACCGGCATGCGTTACACGCACAAGAACGGCGATCCCTATGAGTGAGAGCGAACCAATGAGCTTCACTAAATTCGAACTTGACGTCGACGGCGACGGCGTCGCGCTCATTACCTGGGACGCCCCCGGCACGACGATGAACCTCATCGACATGACGATGATCGCCGAATTGTCGACGATCGTCGAACAGATCGCCGCCGACGCCGAGGTCAAGGGCGCGGTCATCACCTCGGGCAAGGACACATTCTGCGCCGGCGCCGATCTCACGATGCTGGAAGGGCTGAGCCGCGCGTTCAAGGATCTGGCGGCGTCAAAGGGCGAGGAGGCGGCGAATACGCGGTTGTTCGAGGACAGCCGCAAATTGTCGCAGCTCTATCGCCGCATCGAAACCTGCGGCAAGCCTTGGGTCGCCGCGATCAACGGCACGGCGCTCGGCGGCGGATTCGAGCTCGCCTTGGCGTGCCATCGCCGTATTGCCGCCGACAATGCCAGAACGCGAGTCGGCCAGCCGGAAATCAAGATCGGGTTGTTTCCGGGCGCCGGCGGCACCCAGCGCATCGCGCGGATACTGGCCCCGGCCGATGCGCTGCAATTGCTGCTCAAAGGCGACCAGCTGCGGCTCGATCGCGCCAAGGCGCTCAAGCTCATCGATGTCGTGGTGCCGCCGGGCGATCTCATCAAAGCCGCCAAGGAGTGGATTAAGTCGGGCGGCAGCGCCACGGCGCCGTGGGACACCGACGGCTTCAAGCTGCCCGGCGGGGCGGTCTATTCGAAGGCCGGCATGAATAGCTTCCCGCCGGCGAATGCCATCTATCGGCGCGAGACCTTCGACAATTATCCGGCCGCCCGCGCCATCATGCAGGTCGTCTATGAGGGCCTGCAATTGCCGATGGACGCGGCTTTGCGCGTCGAGTCGCGCTGGTTCGCCAAGATTCTGCGGTCGCCGGAAGCGGCGGCAATGATCCGCTCGCTGTTTGTTTCGATGCAGGACCTCAATCGCGGCGTGCGCCGCCCGGCCGGCGTGCCAGCAAGCCCGCTGAAGAAGATCGGCGTGCTCGGCGCCGGATTCATGGGCGCTGGCATCGCTTACGTCAGCGCGCTCGCCGGCCTCGACGTCGTGCTGGTCGATAAAGATCCGGAAACCGCCGAGAAGGGCAAGGCCCATTCGGAAAAGCTGATCACCGACCAGGTCAATCGCGGCGCTGCGACCAGCGCCGATCGCGACCTGGTGCTGGCGCGCATCAGGCCCACCGCCGATTATGTCGAGCTGAAGGATTGCGAGCTGGTCGTCGAAGCGGTGTTCGAGGACCGCAAGATCAAGGAAGAGGTGATTTCCAGAACGCAGAATGTGATCGGCGACAAGGCGATCTTCGGTTCTAACACCTCGACGCTGCCGATCACCTCGCTGGCGGCGGCGTTCAAGGACAATTCTCGCTTCATCGGCATCCATTTCTTCTCGCCGGTCGAGCGCATGATGCTGGTCGAGATCATCATGGGCAAGGAAACCGGCAATGAGGCGCTCGCCGTGGCGCTCGATTACGTGCGGATGATTCGCAAGACGCCGATCGTCGTCAATGATTCGCGCGGCTTCTACACCTCGCGCGTCGTCGGCACTTATCTGCGCGAAGGCCATCTGATGCTGATGGAAGGCCTGCCGGCGGCGCTGATCGAGAATGTCGGCCGCATCGCCGGCATGCCGGTCGGGCCGCTCGCGCTCAACGACGAGGTCGCCGTCGACCTGGCCTGGAAGATTCTCAAAGCGACCGAG
>DASQRX010000083.1:0-2668 GCA_035642635.1 Xanthobacteraceae bacterium | reverse complement strand
CAACACCATGCGCGCCGACGGCCGGCCATCGGGCGTCGCCGTCGCCAGGGTCATGGCATGCGCGTTGGGCTCGCCTTTCCAGGCTTCGTCGAGCCATCTTTGAAAGGGTACCAGCGGTTCATCCTCGGCGATTTCGTCCATCAACGCTTCCGTCGGCCGACTGTCCGATCCCACCATAGCGCGCGTACCATCGATGTGGTACTCGTCAGCCGGCGAAACAGCGTGTGAACGAAACGAAGAGGCGCGGGAAATGTCCGCTGCAGCGGCATCGCGCGCCCTGTGCAGTGAGCGAAACGATCGATGATGAGATTAAACGTGAGATCGAAGCAGCGACTCCGCGCCTATCTCGGCTGGCTGGTGGCCACGGCCGGCCTGATCGTCGCAGCGTGCTTTGTCTTCAATTGTCTGGTCGATCCGCTCTGGTATCTGAAGGGGAATGTGCTGACGGGCGTCAATTATCCGTTCAACGAGCGCCTGGCCACGGTCATCCGGTTCTTGCCGCGGCTCGGGGATTACGATTGCGTCATTTTCGGGACTTCGCGCGGGAGCCTTCTGCCCGAAGAAAAGATCGGCGGATACCGCTGCTATAATTTATCCATTTCGGATGGCCAGGCGAGCGAATACCTGCTCTACGCGAAGTATTTGCGGGACCACGGTTTTGCGCCTCGCCTGGTCATCGTCGACGTCAAACGCGCCGAGTTCATCGGGCCGGAGCAGGCTGCCGAAGTGCCGGACTTCATTCGCAGCGGCGGGGCGCCTCCGTCGATATTGGCCAGCTACATATCGCTCGATGCGCTCGATTTCTCGGTCCGCACGTTGCGCGGGGACAACCCGCACCATCGCTACTATGATGCGGACTTTCGCGCCCAGCTCGAGGTCAGATCAAAGCGACATCGTTACGACCCAAAGGGCCCGATCGAGCCGCAGCCGGCACCGTTCGACGTGCATGCCGAGCGCGCCGCGCCCTATGTCGAACTACGCCGCATATTCCCCGAGGCGCGCGTGATCGGCTACATCCCGCCGGAATCGGCCTGGCGCATCGCCGGCTTCAGCCAGACCGGCCAGCTCGACGCCTATCTCGCGGCGATCGCTCAGGTCGCCGCGGCCTATGACGAGTTTCTCGACTTTTCGATCCCGTCGGCGCTGACCGAGAGCAAAGAGGGGACCTATGACGGCTCGCACTATATGCGGGCGGTCAACGCGCGGGTCGTGGCTGGCCTGATGGCGAACCAAAGCGATCTCGCGGTCGATTGGCGCAAAGAGGACACGGCGGCGATCACCGGCCTCTACCATAAGCGCCTGGCGGAGTTCATGGAAACCGCGACCCAGGCCGAAGCCGGCGCAAAGCGATAGGCGGGCGCTGAGGCGAGGTCGGCGACCGACTAAATTCAAACGGTTCGAAGCGGCCTTCGTGAAATGCCCGTCCGGGCAGAGCTGAAGAGGCGGACATGAGCGGCACAAAGCAGGTTCTCGCGGCCAGGCCGCCGGTATCTGTCAAACGGCCGCGGTGACCGCCCGGGCACCGCCACCTGCACGGCTCCGATTTCACCTGGGCAATCGCCTTTGTCACACCCTACGCCCGATGTTCTGCGCCTTCGCCGTTTAATGCCGGGAGGACGAGTTCGCGTATGGGCACTTGCCCAATGCGCTGCAGATCCCGTTCTCACAATTGGAAAGACGGCGGACCGAACTGCCGGCGGATCAGGAGATCGTCCCTTATTGTCGCGGCCCCTGGTGTGTCCTCTCTTTCAAGGCGGTCGCGTTGCTGCGTCAGCTCGGCTATCGGGCGCGGCAGCTGGAGGACGGCTTTCCTGAGTGGAAGACGGCCGCGCTGCCGATTGGCGGCCATAGCCCCTAGAATACGATCAGTCTGTCGGCCGTGGCAGGAGCTTTCGCTAGCTCTGCGCCGCACCCTTTCGATCAGCTCCGCCTCGGTCGGCCCGCGTGCATCCATGCAGGTGCCGCCGAAAAGGACGCGGCAAGTCTAATTTGATGGTGATGCGACCACGTCGCGGCGGCCGGTCAGTTTCGCGAATATACCTCTTGGGTTGAGCGCAATTTCAGTGGGGCGTAGGAGTGGTATAACATCGTATTCGGAGGCACGCTACTTAACCGGAGCCGTCCACACGACCGCGTCGTCGACAGCATAAAGTTGGCACTGCTCGCTGGCTCTCTCGGCGCACCTCGCAAGCGCTCGCGAAGCAGCGTCGGGCACTGGAGAAGAATTCCAGGCCCACGCGTGGCCGGAAGGCGCGATAGCGAAGGCTCGCGGTGACGGCGCGGTCAGGAACCGGCGATATTCCTGCTTGCCGGCTTCGCTTATGCCGGGCAGCCTCGTATCGTCCGATATCGCCGCGAATCCGGAGGGCGGCGGAGTTTCGAGAATCGTCTCCCGGATCCGTTGCTGGTCATGGCTATGGACCAGGGTCCGCGAAGTGGCGATCCCCAAGTCGAGCGCGTTCTTGCCGATGCGCTCGCAGTCGAATATGCGCGGCTGATCGGGCTCGGTGCCCTGGCACATGAAGGTGGAATAGCCGCCGATGTTGACCAACGCCGGATTATAGAAATGGATCAGCCCCGTTCCGCGGGGTATGTTGATCCATCGCTCGACCAAGGCTTCGTCGGCTCTTCCGTCCGAATAGCGGATGATCCAGTCCTTGAGATGCAG
>DASQRX010000082.1:0-79664 GCA_035642635.1 Xanthobacteraceae bacterium | reverse complement strand
TGGGTGAACGCGGCAAGGAGTTCGGCGTCGTGACCGGCCGGCCACGGCGCTGCGGTTGGTTCGACGCCGTACTGGTGCGCCAGACTGTGCGCACCAGCGGCATCAACGGCCTGGCGCTGACCAAGCTCGACATCCTCGACGGATTCGACGAGATCAAGGTCTGCACCGGCTATCGCCTCGACGGCCGCGAAATCGATTATCTGCCCGCGAGCGAACACGCCCAGGCCAAGGCCGAGCCGATCTACGAGACCATTGCCGGCTGGCGGGAACAGACCGCGCATGCCCGTTCGTGGGCCGATCTGCCGGCGCAAGCGATCAAATATGTTCGGCGGATCGAAGAACTCGTCGGCTGTGCCGCCGCCGTGCTGTCGACAAGCCCCGAACGCGAAGACACGATCCTCATGCAAAACCCATTCGAAGCGTAAGATGAAACTTCTGCGAGCCGAAAACGCGTCACTAAGGATCAACTGGTAACAGGCGTAAGCTGGTAAAATGGCAGACTATCACCCGCTCATCGCCCGCGCCGTGGAAGGCCTCGGCGCCAGCTCCGGCGAAGCCCGCCGATCGCTCTATGAGCGGGCGCGCGCGGCTTTGGTGTCGCAGTTGCGCGGCATCGACCCACCGCTGTCGGAGGCGGACATTACGCGCGAGCGGTTGGCGCTCGAAGACGCGATCCGTAAGGTCGAAGCCGAGACTGCGCGTAGGTCGAGGGCCGAGTCGCGTCCGGCGGCGCCGCCGTTGCGGCAAAATCCGCCGGCGCCGCGGACAGAGGCTCCACCCCCCCCTCCGCCGCCACCCCCTCAACCTGCCCCGCCGCCGCGCCGCGAGCGGGCAAGCCCGCCCTTTGATGAAGCGCCGCCGGCACCGCGCCCGGAGATGCAACGGGCCGAACCGCCGCCACCGCGAGGGCCTAGCGACTTCCCCTCTGATGAGACGCCCAATCCATCCGCTCAACCGAGCGCCCGTAGCCGCCTCTTGAACGCGCGCAAGTCGCCAGTGCCACGCGAGGGGCTCAGGGGTTTCCGGAACGTCGTCAACGAAGTCGACGATCTCGGCGCTGCGTCTGCTAAAGCCGCCAAATCGGCGCGCGACACACGCGATTCCTACGGCAACCCATCGCCCCAGCAATATGCGGACGACGATGAGCTGCCGCCGTTGCGCGGCAGGATCGAACCGCGCTTTGCCGCGGATGAGTCGGACATCCTCGAAGACGCGCCGCAGATGCACTCGCTCGAACCGTCCTACCAGATTGAGGACGAAGATGCGGTATTCCCGCCTCCCAGCGGACGAAGCTATGCGAGAGACGCGGAGGATCACTACGAAGAGCCGCGTCCGCCGCGGTCTTATCGCGGGTGGGTCCAGCTCGCGGTCGTACTGATCATTCTTGCCGGCCTCACCGCCACGATCTCGTGGCAGTGGTCCAACATCACCAACGTTTATCAGTTCTTCTCTCACCTGCGGTCACGGCAAACCCAGACGGCGCAGGCGCCGACGGCCGAGCCGAAATTCCCCGGACGCGTACCTCAGGACCAGGGCTCTGGCCAATTGCCGGGTGCCGGCGCCTCGAGCAATCAAGCCGGTCCCGCTGTCGCTCAGCGCGTCGTGCTCTATCAGGAAGATCCGAACAATCCGCAGGGCAAGCAATTCGTCGGTTCCGCCGTCTGGCGCACCGACACGGTGTCGCCCGGCACCGGGCTTGCGCCGGAACTCGAAGTGCGCGCCGATATCGAGATCCCGGAGCAGCACATGACCGTCACCTGGACGCTGCGCCGGAACACCGACCAAGCCCTGCCGGCAAGTCATACGATCGAAATCATGTTCAACTTGCCGCCTAATTTCCCGGGCGGCGGCGTCGCCAATGTCCCGGGCGTGCTGATGAAGGAATCCGAGCAGGCGCGCGGCACGCCGCTCGCTGGGCTGGCCGTGAAGGTCACCAATGGTTTCTTTTTGATCGGTCTCTCCGCGGTCGATGCCGACTTGCAGCGCAACATTCAGCTGCTGAAACAGCGGCCGTGGTTCGATATCCCGATCGTCTATAACAATGGCGGCCGCGCTATTCTGGCGCTGGAGAAGGGCCCTCCCGGCGACCGCGCTTTCGCTGATGCCTTTGCGGCTTGGGGCAACTAAACTCGGATCGCTTGGCCGCTCGGCATTGCCGCGGCCGGTTAAGTTTCAGATTGGAGCGTTGAGTGAGGACACGTGCGAAAATGAATGCGTCCGACGCGAAAAAGCCGAGCCCGGGCGTAAATTCCCACATCGCCTCGGCATTGCGCACGCTCGCGACCGAATCCGACGGCTTGGCGGCGCTGGTCGCCGCGATGTCGGACGGACTGGGCGCGCCCTTCGTCGCCGCTGTCGAGACCATTCGCGAAGCGCGCGGCCGCGTGATCGTGACCGGCATGGGCAAATCCGGTCACGTCGCCCGCAAGATCGCCGCGACTCTCGCCTCGACCGGCACGCCTGCCTTCTTCGTCCACGCCGCCGATGCGAGCCACGGCGATCTCGGCATGATCACGTCGGACGACGTCATGCTGGCGCTGTCCTGGTCGGGCGAAACCGAGGAACTAAAGGACCTTATCACTTACTCGCGCCGTTTCCGTATCGCGCTCATCGCCATCACGGTGAATGCCGCGAGCACGCTCGGCCAGGCCGCCGATATCGTCTTGACGCTGCCGGCCGCGAGCGAAGCCTGTCCGCACAATCTCGCGCCCACCACGTCGTCGCTGATGCAGCTCGCGCTTGGCGACGCCTTGGCGATGGCGCTTCTGGAAACCAGAGGTTTCACTGCGCTCGACTTCGGCGTGTTTCATCCCGGCGGCAAGCTTGGCGCTGCGTTGAAATTCGTTCGCGACGTCATGCACCCGGGCGAAGCGATGCCTCTGATCAAACGTGGCGCGCCGATGTCGGATGCGATCGTCGAAATGTCGGCCAAGGGTTTTGGTTGCGTCGCCGTCACTGGCAACGACGGCAAGCTAGCCGGAGTGATTACCGATGGCGATCTGCGCCGTCACATGCGCGTGGACCTCCTGCAAACCCCGGTCGATGCCGTCATGACGGCGTCGCCGAAAACCGTTCGCCCCGATCAATTGGCGAGCGAGGCGTTGCAAATACTCAATTCGTCGAAGATCACGGCGCTCATGGTCGTGGAATCGGGCCAGCCGGTCGGCATCGTGCATTTTCACGATTTGCTGCGCGCCGGCGTGGCGTGATGCTGCAAGCGCACGATCTAGGGCCGATCCGCGGCGAGTGCGCTCTAATAGAGCCCACCCTTCACGACGCTCGTATCCTCCTCAGCGGACGGATTTTCGGAAGGCTCAGCCGGCGCCGGAGCTTCACCTTCCGCGCGCTCGTTCTGAACCCCGGCTGGCGCGGGGGCCGATTGGACGCTGCCGACTTGAACTTTGCCGTTTTGCGCCTTCCCCTGGGATGTGCTCGTCGTCGCGGCGCCGGATGCCGGCGTGGCGCCGGGCGCGGCACCCGTTGTGGCAGCAGAGGCAGGCGTCGCTGTGTTCGATGCAGGCTCGCCGTGAGCGATGAACTCGTCATAGCCCGGAGTGCCGGGCCGCGGCGGCGCATCGGGGGGCAGCCCACCGGCCCAGTGCGGCAAGCGATCGGCAACATAACCCCCAAACGACGGGCCGCACGAGGCGAGCGACACGCCGAGCCACAGCACTATGCCCGCGGCAATGAGCCGTTTGACAATCATATCGGCCGCCGGGTTGTTGCACCCACTGGGCGAATGTATCGAGCGCCGTTAACCATCTTGTCCGATCGCATAGCCGGTCATTAGCGGTGTCGTCATGCCAACCCGTCGCCTTGCGACACCCTGCTCGCCGCAGCCCGTTTTAGAATGCGGGCACTTGCGTTTTCAATCGGCTAAGCCCCCCTCCCAATGGACAGTTTTCGTGGCGGGACTGTGGTCTTGGTGCCTCAGGCCTGGAATGCGCCGGTTGTTGGCGAATACGCCGTGGCGGGCCGCGCTCATTTCGACGCTGGTCGCTTTGCCCGGGTGCAGCCAAATCGCGCTGTCGAATAACGCTCTGCCGCCAGGCGCGGAACCGGCCTATGTGTCGCTCGCCGCCAAATATCTGCAAGCCGCATTGAAGGATGCCCGGTCCTACGACGGGTTTGAGATTTCGGGGGTGCGCTGGGTCAGTACGGTCAAGGGTTGGAGCTGGCTTGCTTGCGTGCGTTTCCATGACCACGGACACTTGCGCATTTATGCGATTTTCATGCAGGACGGCGACGTCAGCGATGCACGATATGCTGTTGAGACCGACAACTGCGAGGCACAAACCTACACGCAATTTGATCTGATATCGGGCGAGCTCGGCCGACCGACCGCTCTGCCGCCGTTGTACTAGAGCATAATCCGCAAAAGTGGAAACCGGTTTTCCGAAACGATCATGCTCCAACCAAAAAACTGGACCATGATCCGATTCAACTTAATCGGATCATGGTCCAGGTGTCATACAATACCAAGTGTCATGCGCGCTCTTTATCTTGCCGCCGCAATCGATTCGACGTCTTCGCCTTGGCGCGATGAACGCGATGATTGAGGACGTGGCTAGCGAAACGAACCAGCACATGAATCGCGAGATGAATAACGCCACGCAGCGCGTGCTGGTCACCGGGGCGACCGGCTTTCTCGGTCGCGCCGTGATCGCGGCATTTGCGGATGACGGCTACACCGTTCGGGCCGCCGCGCGGCGCGCGCCGCTTGCCCCGTTCCCAGATAGCGTCGAAGTCGTCCAGCACCCGGATCTCGCCGCGACCTTCGATTGGCGTCCGTTGCTCGACGGCGTGGATTCAACAATCCATCTTGCCGGCATCGAACGCAGCTTCCGCTCCGCGCCTTACGATCTCATCAATCATCAAGCGACGGCGCGGCTTGCCAAGGCGGCGGCAGCGGCCGGCATCCGTCATTTCGTTTACGCCTCTTCGCTCGCGGCGCAGAATGGGCCCGCCGCCGACCATGCGCTGACCGAACGCGACGCCGCCGTACCCGTCGATGCGCAAGGCCGTTCGAAGCTCGCTGCCGAGGAAGCGGTGCGCGCATCGGGCGTGCCGTTCACGATCCTGCGGCTGGTTCCGGTTTACGGTCCGGGCATGACCGGCGGCCTCGCATTTCTGTTGCGCGCGGCAGTCTCACCGATACCGCTGCCGGTTCGCGATTTCACCAACCGGCGCTCCTATCTCGGCATCGACAATTTTTTGTCCGCGCTGCGCTTCGTCCTCGCATCGCCCGCGGCAAGCGGCGAAACTTATTTGGTCGCCGACCCGGGAATCCCGCCAAATATGGCCGACCTTGTCACGGCGATACGGCAGGCGCAGGGCCGCCGCGCGCTGCTCCTGCCGTCGCAAGTCCGCTACACCGAAATGCCGCTGCGCATGGTCAAGCTCGGCGAGCTTTGGGATCGCTACTGCGGCAATTTGCGCGTCGATGCCGGAAAGCTGATCGCCGCGGGCTGGCGTCCGGCCCATGACACGCGTACCGGCATCGCCAGGCTGACACAGAATTCCGGCGCCGCCTTGCGCGGCGTCACGCCGCCTGCCGCATCGTGAGTGCCTGATCGACCGCAGACACGACCTGATTGACGGTCAATTCGTCGAGACATTGACTGCGGCTATCGAGCCGGCGGTCGCAGCCCTCCTGCTGGCATGGCAGGCACAGCAGCGGGTTCTGCACGAGCCACACATTGGCGCGCCGCTGGATCGTGCCGGACGGCGCCCAAGGCCGATCGAGGCCGCCGCGCGGCCAAGGTCCCCAAATGCGCGGATCGGTCGGACCATAAAGCGCAACCGTCGGCGCTCCGGTGGCAGCGGCGAGGTGCGTGGTCGCGGTATCCGGGCCGATATAAGCGCGTGACGCGCCGATCAAAGCGGTGAGTTCCGGCCATTCAAGACTGCCGTCGAGACGGACGACGTCGCTGCCCTGCCAGACTTCATCGAGATAGAGCCGATCCGATGCGGCGCCGGTGACGACGGTACCGAGGCCGCGCTCGCGCAAGGCCACAGCGAGCTTGCGCCAGCCGTCGGCAGTCCAGCGTTTGTAAGTGAACATCGGCGCTGAATGCACGACAGCATAGGACTGCGACGGCGCGAGCGCCGGGCGCGCCGCGCCAGAGGGACAGACGATCTCGGCATGGGCCGGAATGCCGAGGAGTTCGGTCAGCCGCAGGATGTCGAGGACGCGGTGCTGGTCGCCATCGGTCACATCAGAACGGTTCAGCAGAAAGCGCTTGGCAGCGGTAGCGAGCCCATCGGCTTCAAGGAGGCCAGCGCTTTGCCGCCCGGCGATCCAGGCCAGCACGGTCGGCCGGTCGCCGGTTTGGGTCGATAGCGCGAGATCATAGCGCTTGCCGATCCGCCGCAGCAGCGAGAGAGTTTCGCCGAAACCGGGACGATGCGGAATGGCAAAGACATTCGCGAGGTCGGGATTTCCAGCCAACACGCCTTGCGTATCTGAGAACACCAAAGCGTCGATGTTCGAAGCCGGATAGGCCCTTTTCACACTGCGGATCAGCGGCGTCGTCAGCAGCACGTCGCCCAGCCGGCGCAATGCCACAACGAGAATGCGCGGAGCGCTGGGCAGTTGAACCGGCGTCATCGCTGCGCCATCGCAGAACTCCCTGGCACCAGCGCATCGCCCGCCGCATCAAGCAAAGACATGCCGCGCAAAGCGCGCACGCGGCTGCCGCGCATTACCTCGTCGAGCCGCGTCTGATTGGCCGGCAATTGCGAGCGGTCGTTGTGCGGATGCCACAAATGCAGCACGCCGGTGGCGAATCGGCCATCTTTGCGCCGTACGCCGAAACGGAGGAGACGTACCACGAGATCGGAATCCTCCAAGCCCCAGCCCGCATAGCTGCAATCGAAACCGTCGATGCGGTCGAGGTCGCTGCGCGCGACTGCAAGATTGCAGGTTTGCGCGCCTTCCCAGTTGTCGCGGTTGAGCTTGCGTAGCGGCCCGAGCGGCAAACGCAGCGTCGGCACCAGCCGATTGATGCCGCCCTGGAGCCGCTGGCGCAGGAGCGTAGCGAAATTCCACTCTTCCGCTGCCACGCCTTCGGCGAGCACGTCCTCGGTCAATTCGCCGGACAGCAGAATGCGATTGCCGGTTACAAACCAACCCGGCTCGGCGAGCTGGCGATGCGTGGCGACGAAATCGCCGCCCGCTAGGCAATCGCCGTCGAGAAAGATGCAAAGCTTGCCGTCGCTCGCCATGATGCCGCGGTTGCGGATCTCGCCGCCGCGGAAGCCGCGATGCTCGTGGCGAACGTGTTTCAACGGCATCGGCAAGCGGGAGCGCCAGCTTTCGATCAGCGACGCGGTTTCCGGCCGCGAGCCATCATCGGCGATGACGATCTCGAAATTTTCGTCCGACTGCCGCGCCAGCGCGCGTAAGACCGCGCCGAGCGCGTCCTCACGGTTATAGGTCGTGACAATGATGGAGATGAGCCCGGCGCTGCTCACGACGAATGCCCAACGAGAGCGCGCGCGCCGAGGCGGAGACGATCGCGCAGCCGGCGCTTGCGATCGCGCAGCACGCGGATCGGCAGCGCGAAATAATATTTGCGCGCAAGCTGCAGCGAGCCGACCCCGACGCGCGGCGCTTCTTCGCGCGGCACGTACCAGCCGTTTTGGCCGGTGCGCCGGATTAGGCGATAATCCGCGCGCGTCAGGCAACGATGGGTGGCAAGCGTGGTGACGTGATCTTCGATCAGCACCAGCCGCGGCCGCCAGCGAGCGAGATCGAAGCCGGACAAGACCTCGACCTCGTGTCGTTCGACATCGATCGACATGAAATCGATCGGCACCGGCGCGTTCGCCTCTTCGAGAATGTCGTCGAGGGTGCCAATGGGAACGTCGATCGCGCCCTCGGCGACGACGCCAGTCACCGCAAGTTCGGGCCGGAGCGAGGAATGCGGTCCCAACACATGCAGCGTCATGGCCAAGCCGGCATTGGCAGGCGACGAACAGGCCGCGGCAACGACATGGGCGCGGCGCATGCGGCGCAAGTCGGCGGCTAGATCGGGCTGCGGTTCGACCAACACGCCGTTCCAGCCGGCCTGCTCGAACTGCCAGCTCTGCGATCCGTTCTGCGGCTCGTTGGCGCCGACCTCGATGAAGAAGCCGTTCCGCAACGGCGCAAAGAATTGCGTCTTGAGTTCTTCCTCGATCTGGTTGGTACGCATCGCTTCAAGTCCTCGGCGAACGCGGTCGCCCGTTTTGCGCGCTCAACGATCGCCACATTTGCTCTCAGTCTTTGGTCCCGCGCAACACTGGACAGTGCTAAGCATGCAAGGTAGCCAAGCATCTCTAGTTAAAATAAATGAATCTAGGTTCATATTAAGATATGAATGATAATTCATATGTTAGCTTCCGTCCGGGGAGCGCAGCGGATTCGAGCGACGGTTCGCCCATTCTTATCGTGCCCTATCTATGGATCGGCGATTTCGTCCGCTGCCATTCGGTCGTGAAGCTCTTGCGGCAACGCTTTCCGGATCGTGCGGTCGACATGCTCGCCAGCACGCTCTGCGCGCCGCTGGCCGATTACATGCCGGGCGTGCGGCAGGCTGTCGTGGTCGATCTGCCGCGAAGCCGCCTCGCGCTTGGGCAACATCGGGCGCTTGCCGAACGCCTCAAACGCGAAGGCTACGGCATGGCGTTGATCATGCCGCGCACCTGGAAAGCGGCTTTGGCGCCCTATTTCGCCGGCATTCCGCAGCGGACCGGCTTTACCGGCGAGGCGCGCTTTTTCCTGCTCAATGACCGGCGTCCCGGCGAGAAAAAGCTGCCCCGCATGGTGGACCGCTGCGGGGCGCTGGCGCTGCCGCCGGACGCAAAGATACCGGCGGATTGGCCCTTACCGGAACTCATGATCCCACGCGAGGAGGCGGAGGCCTGGCGCAAAAAGCGCGGGCTCGACGGCGAGACCCGGCCGGTCGTGGCGCTTGCGCCTGGCGCCGTGGGGCCTTCGAAGCGCTGGCCGAAGGAGTCTTACGCGGTTCTGGCGCGGAAACTCCTGGCCGACGGTTTCGCGGTCTGGATCCTGGGCGGCCCGAATGAAAAGGCGCTGGCTGCCGATATCATTGGGGGGACCAAGGCCCGGGACCTCACCGGAAATGACCTGCGCGACGCCATCCTTGCACTCGCCCGCGCTGCCACGGCCGTCTCGAACGATTCCGGCCTGTTGCATGTCGCGGCAGCGCTCGGCACGCCCTCGATCGGGATCTTTGGCCCGACCAGCCCCTGGCATTGGGCGCCGCTCAATCCGCTGGCCGGAACCATGGAAACGACCACCAAGCTCGATTGCCGGCCTTGCCATAAGCCGGCCTGCCGCCTCCTGCACCACCGCTGCATGCGCGACATCGCGTCGGATCAAGTCATCTCCGCCGTCCAGAAGATCCTGGCCACGGTGCTACCGAGCATTGAGCGACAGGATTTGGGACCACAGGATTTGGGACAACCGGCCTAACGACGTGTTCATCGAATCGGTGTAGTGCGAATGCGGCCTTGGAGAGCGATCCCATGATAGCAATCCCATGACAGTCCTGGTCACCGGTGGCGCCGGCTATATCGGTAGCCAAATGGTGAATGAGCTCCGCGATGCCGGCGAACGCGTCGTGGTGCTCGACAACCTCTCGACCGGACATCGTTGGGCCGTTCCCGACGGCGTGCCGCTCATTGTCGGCGAGACCGGCGATCAGCCGCTGGTGAGCAAGCTGATCCGCGATCATGGCATTGGCGAAATCGTCCACTTCGCCGCCTCGATCGTGGTTCCGGATTCAGTGCGCGATCCGCTCGGCTATTACCGCAACAACACCGTCAACTCGCGCGCGCTGATCGAGTGCGCGGTCAAAAACGGCGTTCGTCATTTCATCTTCTCCTCGACGGCCGCGGTATACGGCAATCCGGCGACAATTCCGGTGCCGGAAGACGCGCCGACGCAGCCGATATCGCCTTACGGCTGGTCGAAGCTGATGACCGAGATCATGTTGGGCGACGCTGGCCGCGCGCACGGTCTCACGCATGTGATCTTGCGCTACTTCAACGTCGCGGGCGCCGATCCGAATAACCGCACCGGCCAATCGAGCCCGACCGTCACACATCTGATCAAGGTCGCTGCCGAAGCCGCGCTCGGACTGCGGCCGAAGCTGCAAGTCTTCGGCACCGATTACCCGACGTCGGACGGCACCTGCATCCGCGACTACATCCATGTCAGCGACCTCGCGCGCGCACATTCCGACGCGCTGCGCCATTTGCGCTCGGGCGCGCCGTCGCTGACGCTCAATTGTGGTTACGGCCACGGCTTTTCGGTTCTTGAAGTGATCGAGACGGTCAAGCGCATGGCCGGCGTTGACTTCAAGGTGGAGATGGCGCCGCGGCGCGAGGGCGATCCGGCGCAGATCGTTGCGGCGAGCGAGCGGGCGCGCGCGACGCTCGGCTGGCAGCCGCGTTTCGACGATCTTTCGACTATTGTCGGCCACGCGCTGGCCTGGGAACGCGCACTCATGACACGGCGCTCCGTCGATCAATTGCAGACGGTGGGCTCGCGGAGCGCCACGCCTGCGGCCGTTGTCGTCGACCGCCGCGCTTAGACCTGCGAAACGGCCGCAATCCGCGTCCGATCCGAGGCGGAAAGCCTAATCGAGTCAATAGCAAGCCTTGAATTCACTTGAAAACCCCTGCCCGTCGGGGCAAGGAACGGGCTGCTGCGCGCCCGCCGCAGCCGGGTGAAATGGATTGCGTATGAAAGCCGACACGGCGCCTCCGACTGACGACTATTCGACATTTTCTCTGATCCGCCGGCTGCTCGTGGATGAGGCGCTCGAACATTGGCCGCGCTATACGCTCGCCTTTGCGCTGATGGGCATATCGGCTGCCGCCACCGCGCTGACCGCCTATCTGCTCGGCACCATGACGAACGAAGCCTATGTTAACCGCAACTACCATGGCATCGTCGTCATCGGCCTGATCGCGATGGTGATTTTCGCCGCCAAGGGATTTGCCACCTACGGGTCCACCGTCACGCTGTCGTCGATCGGCAACAGCATCATCGCCGCCAATCAGCGTCGTCTGTTCGACAAGCTGCTGAAGGAGGACATCGGTTTTTTCGCCGACCGTCATTCCTCAGAATTCATCGCGCGGCTGACCACCGGCGCCGCCGCGGTTAGCGCCGTGATCAACCTTCTCATCACCGCCATCGGCCGCGATCTGATGTCGCTCCTCGGCCTCTGTGTCGTGATGGTGATCCAGGACCCGGCGATGTCGCTGATCGGCTTCATTGCCGCGCCGCCGGCGTTTTATTTCTTGCGTAAGGTCATCCGCCGCGTGCGCGGCATCGCGCGCATGCAATTCACCGGCGGCACGCGCATCATCGAGACCATGCAGGAAGCGCTGCAGGGCATGCGCATGGTCAAGGCATTCGGTCTCGAAGACGAGATGCGGCGGCGCCTCGATGACAGCGTCGCTGCCGTCCAGCACGAGTCGAACAAAATGGCGCGGGTCTCCAATCGCGCCAGCCCGATCATGGAAATGCTCGGCGGCTTCACCATCGCGCTGGCCTCGATCTACGGCGGCTATCGCGTCGTCGAGACCGGAGCCACGCCGGGCGAGTTCGTCTCCTTCATGGCGGCGTTCCTGCTCGCCTACGAGCCGGCGAAGCGCCTTGCGCGGCTTAATATCGACCTCAACAACAATCTCGTCGGCGTGCGCGTTCTCTACGAGATTATCGACAGCCCCGCTGGCGAACCGAGTGAGGATAACCTGCCGGCGTTGAACCTGACGGAATCGCGCATCGAGTTCGACAATGTGAACTTCGCCTACCGGGCGGACGCGCCGGTGCTGCAAGACATGAGCTTTGTCGCGCAGCCGGGACAAGTCACCGCGCTGGTCGGCCCGTCAGGCGGCGGCAAGTCGACGGTGCTCAATCTGCTGCTGCGCTTTTACGGCGTCGGCTCCGGCCGCGTTCTGATCGATGGCCAGGATATAGCTGCAGTGTCGCGCACCTCGCTGCGCCACCAGATCGCCTATGTGGGCCAGATCGTTCATTTGTTTCGCGGCACGATCCGCGAGAACATCGCGCTTGGCAAGCTTGACGCCGGCGAAATGGAGATCGTCGCTGCCGCGAAGGCCGCGCATGCGCACGATTTCATCATGGGCTTTCCGTCAGGTTACGACACGCAAGTCGGCGAGCACGGCATGCAGCTCTCCGGCGGCCAGCGCCAGCGGATCTCGATCGCGCGCGCTCTCATCAAGAACGCCCCGATCATTCTGCTCGACGAGGCGACGGCGTCGCTCGATTCGGAATCCGAGCGTCACGTCCAGGAGGCCATCGCCGAATTGTGCAAGGGCCGCACCACGCTCGTGATCGCGCACCGGCTGTCGACGATCATGCACGCCGATGCGATTCTCGTGGTCGAGAATGGGCAGGTCGTCGAAAGCGGCCGGCACGACGAGTTGCAGCGCAAGAACGGCCGCTATGCCAGTTTCTATCGCTTGCAGCTCAAGGGGCAATCCTCACCGCTGCCAGAGATCTCGGCCCAGCCGATCCCTGAAATCGCTACGTCTTTTTGAATGAGTTACAAAACAGCCTCTTTCCCTCCAACCAAAAAGCGAACATGAGCACTGACGCGAAAAGTTATGTCATCCCGCAACCGCCGCAGGCCGCGATCGCCGTTGCCGGCACTGGCAAATATTTTCCGGTCCGCCGTCTGTGGTGCGTCGGCCGCAACTATGTCGAGCACATCAAGGAGATGGGCAACGACGTGCGGGAGCCGCCGTTCTTCTTCGCCAAGCCCGCCGATGCCATCGTGCCGGACGGCGGCACCTCGCCCTATCCGTCTTTGACGAAAGATATGCACCACGAGGTCGAGCTCGTCGTCGCCCTCAAGAGCGGCGGCCGCAACATCGCAACCGAAAAGGCGCTCGATTGCGTCTACGGCTATGCGGTGGGCATCGATCTGACGCGCCGCGATCTGCAGATCGCGTCACGCGACATCAAGCGGCCGTGGGAGGTCGGCAAGGCGTTCGATCATTCAGCGCCGTGTGGCCCGCTGAAGCCCGCCGCCGAGATCGGGCATCCGGCCAAAGGCCGCATCACGCTCAAGGTCAACGGCAAGATGCGGCAGGACGGCGACCTCAATCAGATGATCTGGAACGTGCCCGAAATCATCTCAAAGCTTTCGGAGATGGTCGAGCTTGCGCCGGGTGACATTATCATGACCGGCACGCCGTCAGGCGTCGCCGCCACCGTCGCCGGCGACAAGATCGAGTGCGAGGTCGAGGGCGTCGGCAAGCTCGACGTCACCATCGGGCCGCCGTTGAAATAAATCTTTCGCCCGAATTGCAAATCCGGATTGCGCCCGCTGCAATCCGGATTAACCGCCCGACTTTTTCGTCCTTTACGCCGGATCGATGCGGCAGCCCAGTAAATCAAATCCCGAGATAGGCGCTGCGGACACGGTCATCGGACAAAAGTTCGGCGCCGCTGCCTGCGAGCGTGACGCTGCCGTTTTCCAGAACATAGCCGCGGCTCGCAAGCTTCAGCGATAAAGCGACATTTTGCTCGACCAGCAAGCAGGTCATGCCCTCGCGATTGAGATCGCGGATCGCGTCGAGCACGCCGTGAACGACCGCCGGCGCAAGCCCGAGCGAGGGCTCGTCGAACATGATGAGTTCCGGCATGCCCATGAGGCAGCGCGCGATGGCGAGCATTTGCTGTTCGCCGCCCGACAGCGTACCGGCCGGCTGGCGCGCCCGCTCTGCAAGCAACGGAAAAATGGCAAAGGCTCGCTCGCGGTTCCTCGCACGCGCGGCACGCGCGCGCGGCAACATGGCGCCCATATCGAGATTTTCGCCGACCGACAGCGCTGGAAAGACCTGACGGCCCTCCGCGACCTGCCCGACGCCGAAATCGCAGACGCGGTGGCTTGGCCACCCAGTCATGTCGGCATCGCGAAACAGAATCCGGCCACGCGCCGGCCGGAGCATTCCGGCAATGGTGCGGATCAGCGTGGTCTTGCCGGCGCCGTTCGCGCCGATGATGGCAACGATGGCGCCCTGTTCGATCTCGAGCGAGACCGCGTTGAGCGCTTGCGCGTCGCCGTAAAAGACTTCGAGGTCCTGGACGCGCAGCATCACAGCGCCCCAGCTTCCAGATAAGATTGGCCGAGATAGGATTGCACGACTGCGGGATCGCGGACGACGGCTTCCGGCGCGCCTTGTGCAATCGCGGTACCGTGATCGAGCACGAGTACGCGCGACGCCAGCGCCATCACGGCACGCATGACGTGCTCGATGAGAAGGATGGTCAAGCCGCGCTCGCGATTGAGCGTCTTCAAGGTTTCGACCATGCGATCGGTCTCGGTCGGCCGCAGGCCCGCCATCACTTCATCGAGCAGGAGGAGCCGCGGCCCGGTGGCGAGCGCGCGCGCAACTTCCAGCCGCTTGCGGTCCGGCAAGGTCAAGGTCGACGCGACTTGGCGGCGCTTCTCGAACAAATCGAGTTGCCGCAGCAGATTGAGCGCGTGTTCGCGTGCCGCCGCCACGTCGCGCTCACGCAGCAGCGCGCCGACAACGACATTGTCTTCCACGCTGAGCCCGGGAAACGGCCGCACCAATTGGAAGGTGCGGGCGAGACCGCGGCGGCACACCGCGTCCGCGGTCATGCGTTCGATCCGGGCGCCGGCAAACGCAATCGACCCGTAATCTGGCGCCATCGCCCCGGCGATCAAATTGAACAGCGTGGTCTTGCCGGCACCGTTTGGTCCGATCACCGCGAAAATGGCGCCTTCCGGCACGTCGAAGCTGACGCTGTCGACGGCGACCAATCCGCGAAAGCGCTTGCTGACGGATTGTAGCGAGAGGAGCGCCGTCATCGCGAGCCCTCCCGGACGCCGAGACGGCGCGCCAGCCACGGCCACACGCCGTTGGGCAGCGCAAGTACGACAAGAAGCAGGCAAATCCCATAGAACACCTGTTTCGCGCCCGGCAGATCGAACCCGAAATGCAGCATCGCCGAATTGAGCGTCTCGGCGAGGCCAGTGAGAATAAAAGCGCCAAGGATCGGCCCGAACAGCGTACCGACGCCGCCGATCACCGGACCGAGGATGATTTCGATCGAACGCGAAATGTTGAAGACCTGCTCGGGGAACAGATTGTTGTAGAAGAACGCGTAAAACACGCCGGCGAAGGCAGTCACCGCCGCGGAGATCATCACGGCGGCCATTTTATAACGGAAGGTGTCGATGCCGGCGGCGCGCGCCGCGATTTCATCCTCGCGAATGGCGAGCCAGAAATAACCGATCCGGCTCGTCATCAGGATGCGGCTGAGAATAAAGGCCAGCACGGTCGCGGCCAGGATCACGTAATAGAACATCGCCGGATTGCCGCGCAGACGCCATAGATCGTTATGCGCATATTGCGCCACCGGCAGAAAAAGTCCGGCCGAGGCGTTGACGATATCGAGATGATCGAAGCCGATGCGCGCGAATTCGGCGAACGCAATAGTGAGGATGGCGAAATAGACCCCGGCCACGCCGAAGCGGAATGCCAGAAAGCCGATGACGGCGCCGCAGGCCACGGTGACCGGTATCGCCGCCAATAACCCGATCCATGGCGCGATCCCGTAACGCGTGAACAACAGTGCAGCCACATAGGCGCCGAGCCCGACATAGATCGCGTGGCCGAGCGACAGTTGCCCGGCAAAGCCCATCATGATGTTCCAGGCCTGGCCCGTATAGGCAAAATAGAGAATGAGGATGAGGACCGTCAGCAGATAGTCGTTGGCGACAAACGGCGCAACGAGAAGCATTGCTCCGAGCGCGCCGAGGAGAAGCAATGCCCGCGGCGACGGACCGCCAAAAAAGCGCGCGATCACGCGAGCCTCTTGCCGAGCAAGCCTTGCGGCCGGAACAGCAGCACCAGAACGAGGATGCCGAACGCGAACATGCTCTTCGCCGACGGCGTGAACAGCAGACCGGCAAAAGCCTCGGTGAGCCCGATCAGCATCCCGCCAAGGAGCGCGCCCGGCATCGAGCCGAGTCCGCCGGTGACGACGATGACGAAAGCAAGAAGCGTATAGGTCGGTCCCAGCATCGGCGTCACGTCGATGATCAGCGTCATGATCGCGCCAGCAGCGCCGACACAGGCCGCGCCGATCGCAAATGTGAGCGCGTAAAGGCGCTTGACGTCGAGGCCGACAACCTGCGCGCCGGTGTAATTGTCGGCGCAGGCGCGGATCGCGGTGCCGGTGAGCGTAAAGCGGAAGAACGCGAACAACAGCGCCGCGAGCAGGATGGCGGCGGCGCCGGCATAAAGCTTCGATGCGTCGACGATCAGGGAGCCGATCTGAAAACTGTCATAGGCATAGGACGTTTGCACGCTGCGGGCGTCCGGACCAAAGATAATCAGCAGCGAATTGACGATGATCAGCCCCACGGCCACCAGGAGGAGAAACTGGCTGTGTTCGGGCCGGGTGATGAAGGGATTGATCAGCCCCGCCTGCAACGCGTAGCCGCAGACGAACAGGACCGCGGCGATCGGCACCAGCATCAGCAACGGATCGAGATGAAATTGCGAAAACAAGACGACCGCGAGATACATCGCGATCGTCATCATCTCGCCGTGAGCGAAATTGACGACCCGGACAACTCCGAAAACGACCGACAGTCCGAGCGCCATCAGGCCATAGACCAGACCGGTCAAAATCCCGCCGACGGCGACATTCAAATAGACGTCGAACGACACCGCGTTGCCTTCAGCGGCTCTGATACGGCTTCATCGGCCATTCCGGCTTGGCTTCGGCGGCCTCCTTTGGCGCCAGCGTCACGAGCTTGCCGTCGCGATTCTGGAGGGTGCCATCCTTGAGCTTATCGTTCTGGCCTTTGGCATTGAACTGGATGCCGGGCCCGATGCTGACATTGTCGGTGATGCTGGTGGAGCGAATGGCATCGGCCAGCGCCTTGGAATCGGCCGAACCCGCTCGCTTATAGGCGTCGGCGGCGATCAGAAGCGCCTCGAACGTATAAACCTGATTGGTGCTGAGATTGACGCCGGGACTGCTCTTGGCCAATGCAGCTTGCAGCACCTTGGTCAGCTTCTTGTTCGGATCCTGGAATGGATCGAAGCTGATCGGGCCGTCGGCGAGCTTGCCCAGCGTCTTGAGATATTGATCTTCGTACCAGCCCGGTCCCATGCTCATGATTGCCTGCGGCGTCCAGCGCTGCTTGACCAATTCGCGCGTCAGCAGCATTGCGTCATTGAGACGGCTGACGACGAGGAGCGCATCGGCGTTTGCGGCCTTAGCCTTCGCCACTTCGACCGACAGATCGCGCGCCGTCGGATCATAGGCAATTTCATCGGCGATCGTGTAGGGCATGTTGAATTTCGGCATGACGACGCCGATGCCCTTGGCCATCGCGGTGCCGAAAGTGTCGTTTACGTGCATGAAGACGACGGTCTTGGGCGCTGCGCCGACAATGCCGAAAAGCTCGAGCTGATTGGCGAAGGCGCTGCCGAGAATCATGGGAGCGGTCGGAAAATTGCGAAAGACAAATTTGTAGCCCTGCTCCGTAATGTCAGGGGCGGCGGCGATATTGATGACGAGAGGAATGCCCTTCTGTTCGGCGACTTGCGCGATTGCGGTGGTCTGGCCGGAATCGAAGGCGCCGATCAGAAGCTGCGCCCCGTCGTTGATGAGCCTCTCGGCGCGCGCGCGCGCGGTATCGACATTGGATTCGGTGTCACCATCCATGATGGCGAGATCGGGCAGGCCTAGCGATTTTAGGATCGCGGGCGCGACTTCGACGCCGCGCTGGCAATCCTGACCGATCCCAGCCTCAAAACCCGAACGCGGCAAAAGGACGCCGACTTTCAACGCTGAGCTTTGGGCGCGCAGCACCGATGGCGCGGCCAGTGTCGCGGCGGTAGCGGCGGCGCCAGCAAGTACCTGGCGGCGATTGGGCAGCCTGCAGAAACGCATCATGGACATCCTCCCCGGAAGGTTTTTCTTCGTTGACCGTCAAAATGCTAGGGAACCGCCGCGCCTGCGGCAAGCACTGATTTAGAGCATGATCCGGAAAAGCGGACACCGGTTTTCCGAAAAGATCATGCTCCATCAAACGGCTAAAGCGCCAATCGATTCTGAAACGATTTCGCGCTAGCCGCCAAAAAGCTGCATCACCGCCGCCGCGATCCGCATGAGCTTGCGGTCGCGGCCGTTACGCGCGACCAGCATGAGACCGACCGGAAGCGTCGTATTCGGGAGCGGCAGCGAGATGGCGCAGAGGTCGAAGAAATTGATGATCGAGGTGTTGCGCAGCACCGCCATATTGCGGGCCGCGAAGACACTTGGGTCGGCGACTTCCGCGATCGTCGGCGCGACAATCGACGTCGTCGGCATCGCCAGCACGTCGAGCGCTTTTAGCTGCTCGTCCATCGCGGCAATGAGCCGCGTTCGCTCGCGATACATATCGGCGTAATCGGCTTGCGTTACGGCGCAACCGCGTTCGATGCGGGCACGGACATTCGGATCGATGTCGGCCGCCCGCCGCTTCAAGCGGTCGCGGTGCACGGTGCAGGCCTCCGGCGGCAAGATGCCGCCGCGGTTATTGATCGCCGTCATGTCATCGAAGAGGGGGGATTCTTCGGGGACGACGTTCATGCCGGCGCTGCCGACCCGCGACATGGCCGCCGAGAATGCGGCGGCAACGGTGTCGTCCAGCCGTTCGAGCGGAAGTCCCACGGCAACGCCGAGCTTAAGTCCGGCAAGCGCCACGAGCTCGAGCGGCGCAAACGCCTCGCCGGCCATCACGGCGTCGGCCTTGACGCAGTCGGCAACGCTGCCTGCGATCGGGCCGATCGAGTCCAGCGTCTTGCTCAGTGGAAAAGCCCCATCGGTCGGGACGCGCTGCCGGCTTGGCTTGAAGCCGACCAGGCCGCACAAAGCCGCCGGCACCCGCACCGACCCGCCGGTATCGGTACCGATCGCGATGTCGCTCATGCCGTCGGCAACCGTGATCGGCGCGCCCGAGGAGGAGCCGCCCGGCACGCGCTTGCGATCGCGCGGATTGCCCGGCGTGCCGAAATGTGGATTGGCGCCGATGCCGGAAAACGCGAACTCGGTCATGTTGGTCTTGGCGACTATCACCGCTCCAGCACCGCGCAGCCGCTGCACCACCACGGCGTCGGAGGCGGCCGGCGCCGCTTCCTCAGCGAGGATCTTCGAGCCGGCGCGGGTCGGCTCACCCGCGACATCGAACAAATCCTTGATGTTGATGATGGTGCCGTCGAGCGGACCGAGACTTGTGCTGCGCGCCGCGCGGGCGTCCGCCGCATCGGCCGCGGCGCGCGCCTTGTCGGCATAGACCGTGAGGCAGGCCCGCGCGCCCTCGCCGTTCGGATCGGCGATGCGCGAAAGCGCCTGTTCGAGCCGGTCGCGGCAGGAGAGACGGTTCATGAGAGCGCTCGCGGCTTGCTTCGATCCGGAATATATAGCTGTCATTAGGACGCCACCGGCGCGATTTCAGGCAATCCAGGGAATTGGGACGCATGTCAAAAAACGGTAAGCCGGCACTTTGCTTTATTGGCTTCGGCGAAGCCGGCCAGGCCATTGCCGCGGGCCTCCACAAAGCAGGCGCCGTCGAGCGGATGTCGGCGTGGGATATCCTGTTTCCGCTGAGCGAAGGCGAAAAACTCGTCCGGGCCGCCGGCGCTAGCGGCGTGCGTTGCGCCAGTTCAGCGGCCGACGCGGTGCGTGATGTCGACATCATCGTTTCGGCCGTCACTGCGGCCTCGAGCGTCGAGGCGGCAAAATCGGTCAAGATCCATCTTGCCACAAACCCGTTCTTCCTTGACATCAATTCGGTATCGCCCGGACGCAAACAGGAAACCGCGAAGCTCTTGGGTGACGCCGCGCGTTATGTCGATGTCGCAGTGCTGGCGCCTATTCATCCGGCGCGGCACCAGACGCCAATGTTGCTGGCCGGTCCGCATGCTGGCGCAATCGCGCCCACGCTTAGCGCGCTCGGCATGCGCGCGAGCATTGCCGGAGCCGAAACCGGCGCGGCCGCCGCGATCAAGATGGTGCGCAGCGTCATGATCAAGGGCATCGAAGCGCTGACGATGGAATGCTTTCTCGCGGCGGCGCGCGCCGGCGTGATCGACGAGGTCGCTGCTTCGATGAAGAACAATTATCCAGGCCTCGATTGGAGCAAGATCGTGCCCTACAATCTCGAGCGCATGGCGAGCCACGGCGAACGGCGCGCCGCCGAAATGGAAGAAGTCGCCGACACGCTGCGCGAGCTCGGCGTCGAGCCGCTGATGACAACCTCAACCGTCAAGCGCCAGCGCGAAATGGGCCAGATCGGCAAGCAGCAATCGGTGCGCGGCGTGCTCGACAAGGACCGCAAAGCTATGCTCCATGCCATTAGCGCCGCGGCGCGCGACCGGCATTGACGATTATCGGCGTTTCTGCTGGCCGATGAACTCCGCAAACCATTGATACGAGGCTTTGGGCTTTCGCGTCAGACTGGCGAAATCGACGCGAACGATACCAAAGCGCCGGCTATAGCCTTGCGCCCATTCGAAATTATCGAGTAGCGACCAGACAAAATAGCCGCGCAGATTGACGCCGGCAGCGACAGCGCGTTGCGCGGCCGCGAGATGATCGCGGAAATAGGCGATGCGCTCGGCGTCATGAACCATGCCATCGGCGGCGACGATTTCGTCGTAGCAGGCGCCGTTCTCGGTCACGTAGATTTCAGGCTTGTTGTAGCGCGCGCTGACGCGGATCAACTCTTCGGTGAGACTGCCGGCGTCGACCGGCCAGCCCATCGCGGTGAGCGGCATGCCGGATGGTAGCGCGCCGAACCAAGCGCCGAATAGACTGTTGGGCGCATCTTCGACATACATCGGCGCGTAGTAATTCATGCCGATAAAATCGATCGGCTGATGGATCGTCGTGAGATCGTCGCCCATGACGAGCGGCGCGAAATCGCCGGCGACTGGCGCCGCATAGCGGCCCAGCATCTGCGGGTCGAGACAGGCGCCGTTCCACATCGCCTCGAACCGCTCGGTGGCGCGGCGATCCTCGTCCCGGCCGGACGCCGGCCGCGTCCGTTGCAATGAAACAACCGTGCCGATGCGAAAGTCCGTCCGCTCGGCGCGCAGTGCCTGCACCGCCCGGCCATGCGCCAGGTTTTGATTGTGCATCGCCGCCAGCATGTTCCCCAGGCCCTTGACGCCCGGCGCGTTGTCGCCGGTGCCGTAGCCGAACAGCGCGTGAATGTTAGGCTCGTTGAACGTGATCCAGCGCTTGACGCGATCGCCGAGGCGCTTGGCGACAGTACCGGCATAGTCGGCGAACTTTTGCGCGACATCACGGTTGAGCCAGCCGCCCTGATCCTCAAGCGCCTGCGGCAGGTCCCAATGATAGAGACACAGCCACGGCGTGATGGCGCGCGCCGCAAGCCCATCGACCAGCCGGTCGTAAAAATCAAGGCCGCGATGTTCGACGATGCCCGCGCCGTTGGGAAAAATTCGCGGCCACGCCGTCGAGAAACGATAATCGGTGAATCCGCAGCGCGAGAGGAGTTCGATATCCTCGGGCCAACGGTGATAATGATCGCAGGCGACGTCGCCGGTATCGCCGCCCTTCACCCGGCCGGGCGAATGCGAAAAAACGTCCCAAATGCTTTTGCCGCGGCCGTCCACTTCGGCCGCGCCTTCGATTTGATAGCTCGAGGTCGAAGCTCCCCAAATGAAATTTTCCGGAAACATCATATCGTCCGCGATTGCCGGGGCTGACCGCAGCAAATTCGGCAGGAAAGGGCCAAAAGAGGCTGCCAGCAGACGGCGGCGCGAGACTGTCAGCATCGAACCTCTAAGGACGTTCAAATTATTTCATTGCGGTATGCGAAGAGGACTCTCCATTCCCGTCACCTAGACTCTAATCCCATTCGATTGAATCGGATCAGAGTCCAGATTCTCTGTTTGAGCATGATCTTTACCGAAATCCGGTCTCCACTTTTCGGGATCATGCTCTAGCATCAGCGCCGGCGTCCTTTCCGCCGCTCGCGCGGCGTGACACGAGAGGTTTTCGGCACCGGCCGGCGCGCCGCTTTGGTACCGCTCTTGCGCGGCGGCATGGCGCCGCTCGCGGCGAGGCGCATGCTCCAATATTCCCACGTCCGCGTGACGACATTCGGCAACAGGCTGAGCAAACCGGCAAGCTTGACTTCGCCTTTATAGAGCGGCTGCGGCGTGCCGAGCGTCATGGCGCGCAACTGATAGTCGGCATTCTGGCACATGAAGATCGCGCGCGAGACCATTTCCTTCAAGCTGCCGCCGACGACTGTTGCGCCATGGCGGTTCATCATGACCGCCGAATGTTTGCCCAGCGCCCGCGCCAGCGATTGGCCTTCTTCCGGCTTCACGACCAGAAGATTGGTATCGCCGAACTCGTCATGCTGATCCCAAAATGGCGCCTCCTCGCCCATCGTACCGCCGAGATGGAAGACCGGGATGACCGGCTTGCCGGCGATGGCGAACGGCATGATTGCCGGCGCGTGATGATGGACCACTGTCATGACGTCGGGGCGCGCCGCAAAGATGCACCCGTGAATGACGCGCTCGGCATAGAGTTGCACCTTCGGCGGGCGCACCGGCTGTGAATCGAGCGTGAATTCGAGGATATCATCCGGCTCGATGAGCAGCGGCGAGCGCGAGCGCGACAGGAGATAACGGCCCGGATCGGTCGGATGGCGCACGCTGACATGGCCGAAGGCATCGAGCACGCCCTCGTGGGCGAGGATGCGGTTGGCGAGCGCGAGTTCCTCGATGATATCGGTCAGTTTATCGGGCACAAATTCCCCCTGTTATGGCGGCTTTCGCGGATAGCGCCCGTAAATTTCGGTAAATTGATTACGCCGTCAACTCGCGCACATTAAAGGCGCGAATGGGCCGGTGCAGCCCCTTCAAATCGAGTTCGCCGAGCGGTTCCATATTGGCGACAGATTCGACGGCGACCTGAACCCGGCCGTCGACCAGGATCTGCCCATCGGCGGCTTGGGAACACAGCCGCGAGCCGAGATTCACCACCGCGCCGGTCGCCGTGTAATGAAACCGGCCTTCGTAGCCGACATTGCCCAAAGTGGCGTGGCCGGACGCGATGCCGATGCCGAAACCGAGTTGGTGCCCCAGGCGGCGCCATTTGTCGGCAAGCGCCACCATCCGCACGCGCATTTCGACCGCCATGCGCACCGCCCGCAGCGCCGGATCGGGACAGGGAATCGGATCGTTGAAAATGATCAGCAGGCCGTCACCGGCAAAGTACTGCAAGGTGCCCTCGAAACGGTCGATCTGTTCGCCGAGACAGCGATAATATTCCTGCAGGACCGCGATGATGTCTTCGGGCTCGGCGCTTTCGGCGAAGGTGGTAAAGCCGCGCAAGTCGCAGAACACCGCGGTGATGTCGCGGCGGTGGCTTTCCAACAGTTTGGTATCGCCCGACGACACGACGAGCTTGGCGACCTGCGGCGACAGGAAATTCTTCAGCCGGTTCATTCGGTCGAGTTCGCCGACCTGCTCGTTCACGCGCTGCTCGAGCGTTTGATTCCACGTCGCCAGATCCGCCGCCTGCTGCGCAACCTGATCGTGCAGTGTTTTGACCCGCAGCATCGAGCGCACGCGCGCCACCAAAGCGGCCTGATCGATCGGCTTGGTCAGATATTCGTCGGCGCCGGCGTCCAGCCCGGTCACCACATCTTGCGAAGCAGTACGCGCAGTACACAGAATGATCGGGATGAACGGCAGCGACGGATCGCTTTTCAGCCGCCGGCAGACTTCAAAGCCGTCGAGCTTCGGCATTTCAACGTCGAGCAAAAGCAGATCGGGACGATGCTGCTTGACGCTCGCCAGCGCTTCCTCGCCGTCGCCAGCCTGCAGCAATTCATAGCCGTGTTTTTCCAGCCGCGTGACCAGAATGTCGCGATTGGTCTCATTATCGTCAACGACGAGGATGCGGGCGGGATTGTTCATGCGATGACGCCAGCTTGTTACGGCAAAAACTCTTTGATCTTGGCCAGCAATTGGCGCGGGCTGTACGGCTTGGTGACATAGGCGTCGCAGCCGGCCGCGCGCGCTCTGCCTTCGTCGCCGCTCAAGGCATAGGACGTGACCACGATGATCGGAATGCCTTTGAGCTCCGGATCGGCTTTGATGCGGCGCGTCGCCTCGTAGCCGTCGAGCACCGGCAGCTGAATATCCATCAAAATGAGATCGGGACGCTGCTCTTTCGCGGCGGCGACGCCCGCCTCGCCGTCCCAGGCTTCCGACATGTCGTAGCCGACGCTGGCCAACAGGTCGCGAAGGATCTGCCGATTATCCTCCTGATCCTCGACGACAAGAATGCGCTTGCTCATGCCTTGCTCCCAACCTGGCTTTCGACCTTGAGCGGCATCGTGACGAAGAAGGTCGAGCCGCTGCCAGGCGTGGATTCGACCCAGAGCCGGCCGCCATGCATTTCGACGATGCGCTTTGCGATCGACAGGCCGAGCCCGGTACCGCCCTTGGCCTTGGTCTGCGCCGAATCCGACTGTTTGAACTCCTCGAAGATTTTCGCCTGATCGGCTTCCGAGATGCCCGGGCCGGTATCATGCACCGCAATCGTGTAGCTGCCGTTGGCTGCCGTGGCCTTCATGGTCACCGCGCCGGTATCGGTGAATTTGATCGCGTTGCCGACGAGATTGAGCAGCACCTGCGACAGCCGCCGTTCGTCGCCATGCGCGCGCGGCAGATCCTGCGGCACATCCAGCTTGAACCCGAGCTTCTTGTTGCCGGCCAGCGGCTCGACCGCCACGTAGACGCCCTGCATCAACTCCTTGATGGAATAATCGTTGAGCGTGAGCACAAGCTGCCCGGCCTCGATTTTCGACAGATCGAGCACGTCGTTGATCAGGCCAAGCAGATGCTTGCCGTTGGTCTGCACGCGCTCGAGCGTGGTGCGCATCTTGTCCGGCGCGTCGCCGTAAATGCCGTCGAGGATCAATTCGGTGTAGCCGAGAATGGCGTTCAGCGGGGTGCGCAATTCGTGGCTCATATTGGCGAGGAATTGTGACTTGTGTTTGCTCGCCTCCTCGACCTGCCGGCTCTTTTCCTGAATCTCCTCGAACAGCCGCACGTTCTCGATGGCGATGGCCGCCTGGTCGGCAAAGGTTTGTACTAGTTCGATCTGCTTGTCGGTAAACGGCCGCACAACGCAACGCATCAAGACGATGACCCCGATCGGTATTCCTTCGCGCAAGAGCGGCACACCAAGCATGGTGCGAGAACCCACTTTTTGGTACCATTCCTTCATAGTGAATTCTGGATCTACCTCGATATCCGAGACGTGAACAATTCGGCGCTCCAGCGTGGCTCGCCCGGTAATCGTACCTCGCCCAGCCTCGATCGGAACATTTGCTATTGCCTCCCGCTGCTCGGATGACAGACCGAAGCTCGCGACGACGTGGTAAGCCGCCCCTCTGAGCCGGTTCATGACCGACACGTCAGCTTCGCAGAGCCGCGCGGCCGATTCGACCAGCGTATCCAGCACCGTCTGCAGATCAAAGGTCGAATGGCTAATGATTTTCAGCACATCGGCGGTGGCCGTCTGCTGCTCCAGCGACTGCCGCAGCTCATTAAGCAGCCGTGTGTTCTCGATGGCGATGACGGCTTGCGCGGCAAAGTTTTTGACAAGATCGATCTGCTTGTCGGTAAACGGCCGCACTTCTTGGCGATAGATACTGATGGTGCCGACCATCTCGTCATCTTTGAGCATCGGAATGATCACAAGACTTCGGGCGCCGGCAAGCTCAACCAAATTTACCGACGCTGGATCGCGCCGTTGATAGGCGGCATCAGCGGCGTAGTCGGGAATGTGGACTATCTTTCTTGTCGCAATCGCTCGTCCGATCGCACTCTCCGGACTCGGATGAAACTGGGGCCTGTGCCGCCGGTGCTCGGCAAAAGCCGCCGGCGCATTATGCATTGCGGCGACGCGGATCATCTCGTTTTCGGCGAGCTGCAAGATTCCAAATTTGGCGTCGCAGATGCGGGTCGCATTCTCCAGCATTGCGGTGAAAACGGGCTCCAGTTCGCCGGGCGAGGAGCTGATCACACTCAGCACATCCGCCGTGGCCGTCTGCTGCTCCAGCGACTCGCGCAATTCACTCAGAAGCCGCGTATTCTCGATGGCGATGACGGCCTGGTTGGCGAAGTTCGTCACCAGTTCGACTTGCTTGTCGCTGAACGGCCGCACCTCCTGGCGGTAGATGCCGATCGCGCCGATCAGTTCGCCTTCCTTGACCATGGGCACATTGAGCAGGCTTCGTGCGCCGCCGAGTTCGGCGGTCGCCACGCGAAACGGCTCGCGCTCGGCGTAAGCCGGCTCGGCTTGCGTATCGACCACCTGGATCGTCTGCGGCGTTTTCATAAGGCGGCCGAGCGCGGTCGCGGGTCCCGGGTGGACCGGGCCGCGACCGAGGAATTCCGCATAGGCCGGTGGCACCCCAAGCAGAGATACCGCGATATAGGCGCCGTCATCGTATCTAAAGAGGATCCCGATCTTGGCCTCGCAGATGCGCGTCGCGCTTTCCAAGATCGCCTTGAACACGGGATCAAGCGCGCCGGGCGAACTCGAAATCACTCGCAGCACTTCCGACGTCGCCGTCTGCTGCTCGAGCGACTCGCTCAATTCGGCGGTACGCTGCTCGACCTTATGTTCGAGGTCGGCGTAAGACTCCTGCAGTTGGCCGGCCATGTCGTTGAACTGATTGGCCAGCGCCTCGACTTCGTCGCCGGTTTTGATGGCGATGCGCTGGCCGAGATCGCCCGCGCCGATGCGAGCGGCGCCGGCGCGCAGCGCTTGGATCGGCACCACCATGCGGCGGGCGAGGAACATGCCAGCGATGAAGGCCAGCGCCAGGGCGCCGAACAGGACATAGCCGGCGCGCTGGATCGAGGCATAGAGCGGCGCATAGGCCTCCTCGATCGGAGTCTCGACGAAGACGAACCAGCCGAGCGGATAAACCGGCGCATAGGCGGTGAGCACTTTATGGCCGGCGACGTCGTCGGCTTCCTGCACCGTCTCGGCGGCCGAGCCGGCGCGGGCGCTGCTCACCTGGGCGAGGCGCGACATGTCGGTGTTGCGCAGCACCAGGCTGATATCGGGATGGGCGATGAGGCGGCCGTCGGCGTCGACCACATAAGCGTGACCGTTGACGCCGACTTTGATCTTCGAAACCACGTCCCAGATCAGTTTGAGATTGACCTGCGCGACGCTCACGCCGCTGTCGTGCCGAGCGCCGGCGAGCGAGATCGTCATATAGGGCTCGGATTCGCGGCGGAAATAAACCGGCCCGTAATAGACCTTGTTGGCGACGGCCTGCTTGAATTCCGGCTTGCCGGAATAATCGACGCCGCTGCCGACTACATCCATGGTGAGCCGCGACACTTTGAGCTGCTCGTGGCCTGACGCATCGATTTGCGCCAGTTCGGTGATGGCGGGCACCTGGCGCAACAGCCGCAGCGCATCGAAGCGCCGCTGATCGAGCGTGCCGTCGGTCCACGGCAATTGCGTGGTCCAGCCGACCTGGCTGTCGATCTGAGTGACGAATTCTTCGATCTTGTCGGCGGCGGCCTGGGCCTGCTGAAGCTGGATGTCGATCAGGGCGGACTTGTGCTCCCGGTAGGAGAACCAGACCTCGAATGCCCCATTGGCGACCAGCGCCAGAACGACGACGGCGACGAACAGCGCGGTATATTTGACAAAGAGCCGGCTGCGCACGATCGACGCGCCGGACATCGGGGCAACAGCACCCCCCGGCGTCAGCGCCCCGCTTTTATCGTCCACATCGGCCTTCATGCGCCTATCTTAGCATTCCTGCCGGCGTTTTTGCCGCCTCATTCGACCGCCTCGCCGGCCGGTGGGAGCAAATTTGGCGGCATGGTAAGGCCACAAGCGCCCCCCGGTCTTTACGTTAACCGGTCGACCTCCCCGGTTACTGCGCACATGGGCGAGACCGTGGTGGCGCCGCAGAGCGCGATGAAGTTCCGCCGCCTCATTCAATGACTTCGTCGGCGAGCGCAAGCACGTTGTTCGGCACGGTGAGATTCATCGCTTTGGCGGTTTTCAGGTTGAGCACGAACAAGTAGCGCGTTGGCAGTTCGAAAGGCAGATCGGCAGGCTTAGCACCTTGGAAAATTTTAGCGGCCAGCGCCGCGGCGCGATCAAAAGATTCATGAGCGTCCGCACCGTAAGACATCAAGCCGCCATCACGAGCCATGAAATCTTGCTCGTAGATTGCCGGCAAGCGGTGCGCGGCCGCGTAATCGAAAACCCGCTTGCGATTGAGGAGTGTGAGTGAGTCAGTAACCATCAGAATCGCGTCTGGCGGGCTGCTGTCCATCGCCGCGAAAGCCTCATTGAAATCGTCGGGCTCACGCACGCCGAGCGGCAATACCGTGATATCGATATCGCGCGCGGCCTGCGCCGAGGCATCATAACGCTGCGACATGCCAAGGTCGTCCTTGTTCCACAGCATGGCGACCTTGCGAAGCTGCGGCGAAATCGCCTTCAGTAGCCCAAGGCGTTTGGTGGATAGCGCTGCGGCGTCATCGGATATTCCCGTGACGTTGCCACCCGGCCGGGCAAGGCTCGCGACGAGCCCGGTCTTTACCGGATCGCCCGAGCCGCTGGCGATCACCGTTGCAACGCCTGACGCCTTGGCGGCGGTAGCGGCTGGGTAGCTGACGGTTACGACGACGTCAACGTTAGCTGCCTTCAGTTCCTGCATCAGGTTCGCCATCTGGTCCAGCTTGCCTCCCGCGCCGCGCGCCTCGTAGGCCAGATTTTTTCCCAACGTAAAGCCTCGCTGCGCCAGCCCCGCCACCAGCATCGCTCCGGTGCCGGCCGTGGGCGGGATCGGCGGGCCGACGGTGAGGGTCCCAAGGCGATAAGTTTTTTCGGCCGTTTGCGCGCGCACGACGCCAGGACCGGCAGCGACTGCACCAGCCAGAAGCGTGATGAATTCACGTCGTTTCATGGCACTACTCCACCGAAAGCCAGCCTCGCCGACAAGCTTAGCACATCTCTTTGGTGACAACTGTGCTGCGGGTAACACCGGACAACGGCAATTGCGTCGATTCCCGGCGTCCGGAAGCTCACGCCGGGCGGTCGCGGTGGGAAATCTCGATAACGCGGGCGCGCCCCGCTAGCTCGTCGACCAGCGCATCGGCTTTGGCCTTGTTGGCGCTGTCGAGATTGGCGTCCCATTCGTCGAGCAGATAGACTTCGGCATCGGTGCAATCGACGATTTCCTGCAGCGATTTGAGCTGCCGCTCGCCGGACGAGAAACCCAGTCTCTTGTCCATCGATTCGGCGACCACGGTGACGTCATCCTCATCGTCGCCCTCCACATCGACCGGATCGACACCGCTGGTGAACTGGAACACCAGCCGGTCGGTGGTCGGCCAGTAATAGGCGCGCTTTTTCATCTCGGTCTTCAGGCTTGCCAAGAGCGACGACTTTCCGGCGCCGTTGCCGCCGCGCACATTGATGCGCCCGGTCGACCGCCCGAGCGCGATGCGCAGCGCGTCGCCGAGCGAGGACACGACATGCGCGTCGTCGCCCTCGCGCAAAACCAGCTTGTCGAATTTGATGCGCTCATTGAAATCCGAATCGGGCTCCGGCCGCATATTCGCGGCGACGCCGCCGAACCGGGTCCAGATGGCGATGAAATCGTTCCAGCCGGTCGCCAAGAGATGCAGCTCGTAGGTCATTTCGATCTGCCGCGGCAGCGTCGTCGCCAACCCGACCAGCAAGGCGGTGTCGCCCACATTGCGCATGGCGACCACCGTTATGGTGGCAAAGACGATCGCCAGGCTGACGATGCCGCTCATCGCGCTCATGCCCTCGCGCGCCACGATGGCGCGGACCTGCGCGGTCAGTCCCTCGCGCAGCCGGCCCTTGAAGCCCGACAGCCAGAGCCTGAGATTGTAGCGATTGCCGGCGAAGATATTGTCCCACGCGGTGTAGCCCTGCGCGGTGACGCGGTTGTTCATGCGCTGATTTTCCAGATAGGCGTGGGCAATCGGTGTTTGCAAAACCCACTGCATCAACAGCAACGCGCCGAAAGCGCCGACATAGGCGAACGGCAGGCTCGGATCGATCTCGGCGCCGAGCACCAGCGCGTTGAACACGAGGCCGAGAAAAAGCTTGAGCGCGAATTCGAGCTCATACATCACGTTGAAGAAGCACTGAAAGGTTTCGCCGGTCAGGAACGGCTCGATCTGTTCGCGCGTAGGTTTGTCGTTGAGCAGCTTGACCTTGCCGCGATTTTCGCGGGCGAAACGCAGCATGTATTTGCCAAAGCCGCGATAGCCGGCGCGTTCGGCGAAAACCCAGCTGATGACGCCCACCACATAGGAGGCCGATTGCGCCGACAGAATCCAGATCAGATCGGTGAGCAGAAACTCGCCAACCGCGACGCGGCGTCCGGCATTAATGACGAGCCAGGTGGTCGCCGCGGCCAGCATCGCTTCGACCACCATCATGGCCACCATCACAAAGAGCGACGGTGAGAGCAGATAGCGGGCAAGCTCGTAGCGTGAGATCTGCTGTTGTGGCATGAATATCCCGGCGTAACGGCGGCGAGCCGCGAAATGAGTCAGAGATCAATTCTAACGGCATCCAGACGCGAAATTAAGCGTAAGTGCAATGCGGCGTTAAGGGAAATTCCGTGTTGCACGGGCAAATTTGGGCGAATGGTAAGTGCCGACCTCTCGCCGTTTCAGGCTTAAGCCGTTTCAGGCTTGCGCCGGCCTGCGGCTCTCGAGATCGGATTGCAGCCGATTGATGTTATCGAACAGCCGCTCCGTTGCCAGCCGCAGAAAATAAAAGCCGAAGGTCGGGTTCTGATAATAGAGCTCCTCGACCTGCTCATAGGTGATCGACAACGCCTCGCCATCCGCTAAGCATTCGAGCGTCGCGGTGCGGCGATTGTCCGGCGCCAGCATCGCCAGTTCGCCGACGACCTGGCCGGGCTTCAGCTCGATGCCGAGTTCGTGCAGCAAAAAACGCCCCGTTACGATGCAGAACATCTCGTGGGCTTCCTCGCCCTTGGCGAACAGAATGTCGCCCTTGCGGAACAGCCGCTTGGCCATGAACGGCTTGAGCCAATCCATCGTCGTCGAGCCGCGGACGGCGACGCGCACGTTCCTGATCAGGACTACCATCTGATAAAGCCGATAACCGTTGAGCGGCAGAGCGACGGTCTGGAGCGCAAAAGGAACCCACTCGTGGGCCGCGGCGTAAAAGACGATCAGCACGCAATTGGCGACGATGGCGAGAATGCGCAGCGGGACCATGGTTTTGGTCGACGCGGTCGCCACGATCATCAGCGACCCGACGCTGTTTAGCAGATTTTCCCAATGCATTGATCGCCTCCGGCCTCGGCCTCTTCCACGCGAATCCTACGCGCGCATCTTGATCTTGCAGGCTCCACTTGCACCGCGATTATGACAACGCGGTGAGTGATTGAGAATCTAAAGCGTTCTCGATTCCAAGGGAACGAGATTCGGTCAGCGGCCTGCGCCGATCTGTCGCCTTGTCGAGCTTATTTATCCGATTCCCGTTTTCAATCCGCATTTACTGTAATGCCGACGGGAGGCCTTCCGCCCGATCCAAGGCGCAATTTCGGCTGGCCGATCCGGCCTTGACGGCGTAATTTGGTCAGTTGAGCACAGGCCGGAGCACAGGCTCCGCACCAGACTTACCCCCGACGGAGACCGCGTCATATTCAAGGCCACTTTCGCGAATATTGCGCATTTCACAGCGCCGTTACGCCGTTTCGGCGCATCGTCCTTTGCTCGCGCGATCGTTATTACCATCGGCCTGTCGGCCATGACGGCCTTCACCCTACCGGATTTGCAGCATTCGGCTGGCCGCTGGCTCGTCGCCTGCCTGTGGTCGTGCCTCGGCTATTTCGCGATCGACAGCGCCGTCCGCGCGCGCATCGCCGTGCAGGCCGGGATAGCGAGAAGCTATCTTCTCTCCGCGTCGGGCTTTATCGACCTTGTCGGCGTGATTGCCGTTCCGATCGCGCTTCTGTGCGGCCTCGACGCGCCGACGGCGTGGCTATGGGCGTCGCTGTGGATCCTCAAGCTCGCCCAGCTCTCGCCCGGATTCGCACAGCTTGGGCGCGTGTTCCAGCTCGAAGCCAGGCCGCTCGCCAGCGTGTTCGTATTGTTTTTGATCATCCTCTTTCTTGCCTCCGCCCTCATGCTTGTGACCGAGCGCGGCCAGCAGCCCAACGCTTTCGGCACCATGCCGCAGGCGCTGTGGTGGGCGGTGGTGACGCTGACAACGACAGGCTACGGCGATGAGGTGCCGATCACACAGCTGGGGCGCTTCCTTGGCGGCGTGGTCATGATCGGCGGCATCGCTACGTTCGGACTGTCGACCGGTATTCTGGCGACCGGCTTTGCCGCCGAGACGAGGCGGCGCAATTTCATTCAGACCTGGGACCTCGTCAGCAAGGTGCCGTTTTTCCAATCGCTCGATCCGTCGGCGATCACCGAAATTACCCATATGCTGCGGCGCCTGGAAGTCCCCGAGCGGACCGCTATTATCCGCCGCGGCAAAGTCGGCGATTGCATGTACTTCATCGCCGCCGGAGAAGCGCAAGTGGACGTCAAGCCGGCGCCGGTCCGCCTCGCCGCGGGGACGTTCTTCGGCGAACTGGCTTTGCTCGGCGATTCGGTCCGCAGCGCCAATGTCACCACCACGATGCCGTCGACGCTGCTTATTCTCGATCTTGCCGATTTCCGCACCTTGACCGCGCACCATCCCGACCTCAAGCACGCCATCGACGCCGAAGGCCGGCGGCGCATGAAAGAAAATCAAGAGCAGGTAGGGGACGTGCAGCACCTCGGCGATGCCACACCGTCCTGACTTGACGGGTACGGTGGTTTTGAAGGCTAAGTCATTTTAGGAAAGTCGAAATCGAGCCGGGTGTGACTTTATGGCAAATCCTGTTGCATTGATTACCGGGGCGACCGGCCAGGACGGAGCCTATTTGGCCGAGCTTTTGCTCAGCAAAGGCTATGTCGTGCACGGCATCAAACGGCGCTCGTCGTCCTTCAATACTGCGCGCGTCGACCATCTGTATAAGGATCCGCATGGCTCCGGCGTGCGGTTTTTCCTGCACTACGGCGACATGACGGATTCGACGAATCTCATCCGCATCATTCAAGAAGTGCAGCCGACCGAGATCTACAACCTCGCGGCGCAGAGCCACGTCCGCGTCTCGTTCGAGACGCCGGAATATACCGCCAATGCCGACGCGCTTGGCACCTTGCGCCTGCTCGAGGCGATCCGGATCTTGCGGCTTGAGGACAAAGTGCGATTCTATCAAGCATCGACGTCCGAGCTTTACGGCATGGTGCAAGAGGTTCCGCAGCGCGAGACGACGCCGTTTTATCCGCGCTCGCCCTACGCGGTGGCAAAGCTTTATGCCTATTGGATCACGGTCAATTACCGCGAAGCCTATAAGATGCATGCGTCGAACGGCATTCTGTTCAATCACGAAGGACCGACGCGGGGCGAAACCTTCGTCACCCGCAAGATCAGCCGCGCGGTCGCCGCGATCGAGCTTGGATTGCAGCAGAAGCTCTACCTCGGCAACCTGTCGGCGCGGCGCGACTGGGGTCATGCGCGCGACTATGTCGAAGGCATGTGGCTGATCCTGCAACAGCCGCAGCCCGACGATTATGTTCTCGCGACCGGGGAGGAATATTCGGTCCGCGATTTCGTCGAGAGGGCTTTCGGCTGCATCGGAAGAAAAATCGAATGGCGCGGATCCGACATTGCCGAGCAAGGCGTCGATACCCGCGATGGCCGCGTGCTGATCGAGATCGATCCGCGTTATTTCCGGCCGACGGAAACGGACGCGCTGCTCGGCGACCCGAGCAAGGCGCGGCAAAAGCTCGGCTGGCGTCACAAAGTGTCGTTTGACCAATTGGTCCGGGAAATGGTCGAAACCGATCTCGACGAGATGCGCCGCGACGGCGTGCATCGCAACGTGCACGACTAGGCGGGGCGGGATCATGAGTGCGACGCCAATCATTTTCGACTTGAACGGCAAGCGCGTCTTCGTGGCCGGTCACGCGGCATGGCCGGCTCAGCGATCATGCGGCGGCTCGAGCGCGAGACATGCGATATCATCTATGCGCCGCGCCGCGAGCTCGACTTGCGCAATTCGGAAGCGGTCGATCGCTTCATGGCGCAGGCCAAGCCGGATGCGGTTTTCGTCGCCGCCGGAAAGGTCGGCGGCATCCGCGCCAACAGCACGTTTCCCGCCGAATTCATCGCCGACAATCTGGCGATCGCTCTCAACACCATCCGCGCGGCGCATCGCTACGGCGTGAAGAAGCTCGTCTATCTCGGCTCATCCTGCATCTATCCGCGCGAAGCCGCGCAGCCGATGACGCCGGAAATGCTGCTGTCGGGGCCGCTCGAACCGACCAATCAATAGTATGCGGTCGCCAAAATCGCCGGCATCAAACTCTGCGAGGCTTTCCGCACCCAATATGGCGCCGATTTCGTGTCGGTGATGCCGACCAATCTGTACGGGCCCGGCGACAATTACCATCCGCAAGACAGCCACGTTCCTGCCGCCTTGGTGCGGCGCTTTCACGAAGCCAAGATCAGCGACGCCGACAGCGTCATGGTCTGGGGCACCGGGGCGCCACAGCGCGAATTCCTCGCCGTCGACGACCTCGCCGACGCCAGCGTGTTCGTCATGAAAAGCTATTCGGACCTTGAATTCCTTAATGTCGGCACCGGCGAAGACATCCCGATTGCCGAGTTCGCTCGCCTGGTCGCCGAGGTCGTCGGCTTCCGCGGCAAGATCAAGTTTGACACGTCGCGGCCTGATGGCGCGCTGCGCAAGCTCCTCGACGTCTCCCGCATCAACGCGCTGGGTTGGCATGCGACGATACCGCTGCGCGAAGGATTGCAGCGCATGTATGCCGACTTCGTCGAGCACTATGACGCCATCCGCGCCAAGACCGACAAGCAGCCGTCGCGCTGAAGACGACGCCTTACTCCACCGGCGCCCATTTTTGCAGGCGCTTTCCGGTATCGACTTCGCCGGTATAGAAGTTGCCGCGTGAATCGAACGCGCCGGCATGGACCCAATGAAATTGCCCGGCACCGCGGCCCGGCCCGCCGAAGCTAGAGACCACAACGCCGTCGCTGACGCGCACCGATTCCATCACATTGTTGGTACCGTCGAGCAGGACAAAATATTTTTGCTTCTTGTCGAGCGGCGAGAAGGCGAGGGTCCAGGCCGAGCCCGAACCCTTGGTGTTAGCATCGAAGACATATTGGCGAATAAACGTGCCGTCCTTCTCAAAAACCTGGACGCGATTGTTGGTGCGGTCGCAGACATAGACGAGACCGTCCTTGGACAAGGCGATGCAATGCACCGGATTGGCGAATTGCGGCGAATCCGGAGTGTAATTCGGCAGATTGTCGTCGGTCGGCGGCTTGCCGTAAGCGCCCCAAAACCGCTTGATGTCGCCTGAATCGGCGTCGAGCACGGCGACGCGGTGATTGCCGTAGCCGTCGGCCGCATAGATCTCATTCGCCTTCGCATCGAACTTGAGATCGGCTACCCGACCAAACTGCGTCAGGTCGGTGCTGCTGGTCGGCTGAGCCCGTTTGCCGAGCTGTTTGACGAACTTCCCATCGGTGGTGAATTTCAGCACCATCCCGTCGTCCGGACCGTTGCCGCTCAGCCAGACAAAGCCCTTGTTGTCGACGAGGATGGCGTGCTCCTGTGCCGGCCAGTCATAGCCCTGATTGTTACCGGGGCCGCCCCAGGATTTCACGACATTGCCGGCCTGATCGAAGACCAGCACCGACGGCGCCGGCACACAGCATTTCGACCGCGGCGGATCGAGCGCCGCGCCCCTCTCGTCGTCGGTGAGCGAGCGCGGGCGCTGAAACACCCAGATATTGTCCTGCGCATCGACCGTCATGCCGCCGACTTGGCCGAGGATCCAGTTGTTCGGCACCGGTTTCGGCCAGTACGGATCGACGCGAAATGCTGGGCTTTGGGCGTGCACGGGTAACGTGCCAACGATCATCGCGCCCAGGACGACAAGCGCGCGCAATCTTGAAAGCTGGGCTTTCATTTTGGTGTCCTTCCGCTCGTCATTCCGGGGCGCGGCCTTAATGAATCTCGGGCTCTGCAGTCGGCGCTCGCCCTTCGAGAAAATCAAAGTCGCAGCCCTCGTCGGCTTGGCCGATATGTTGCGAAAACATCGCCCCATAGCCGCGGAGATAATGCGGCGGCGGCGCTGTCCAGGCGGCGCGGCGGCGCGAGAGCGCCTCCTCGCCGACATCGAGGTGAATGCTTCGCTTTCCGACATCGACCTCGATCTCGTCGCCGGTCTGCACGAAGGCGAGCGGGCCGCCGACAAAGCTTTCGGGTGCCACGTGCAGGATGCAGGCGCCGTAGCTTGTGCCGCTCATGCGCGCATCGGAAATGCGCAGCATGTCGCGCACGCCGGCCTTGAGTAGTTTCTTTGGAATCGGCAACTGGCCCCATTCCGGCATGCCGGGACCGCCCTTCGGGCCGCCGTTCTTGAGCACCAGCACATGGTCGGGCGTGACCTCGAGATCGTCGCGATCGACCGCGCGTGCCATCTCGTCGTAATTCTCGAACGCGATCGCCTTGCCGCGATGCTTTAGGAAGCGTTTGTCGGCGGCGGCCGGTTTCATTACGCAGCCGCGCGGCGCCAGATTGCCGGTGAGGACCGCGGTGGCGCCTTCGGGATAAAGCGGCGCCTTGAGCGAATGAATGACGTCGGGCAGATGCACTTGGCTGCCGGCAAGCGCCTCGCCGACGGTGCGCCCGCTCACGGTGATGCACGACAGATCGAGCAGGTCTTGCATCTGCGCCATCAGCGCGCGCAATCCGCCGGCATAGAAAAAATCCTCCATCAGATATTTGCCCGACGGGGTGATATTAGCGATTACCGGCACTTGCCGGGAAATCGCGTCGAAGCGCTGCATGTCGAGCGCGACACCGGCGCGGCGCGCCATGGCGATGACGTGGATGATGGCATTGGTCGAGCCGCCAAGCGCCATGTGCACCCGAATGGCATTGTCGAAGGCTGAAGGCGTCAGGACTTTATCCGGCGTCAAATCTTCCCACACCATGTCGACGGCGCGGCGGCCGGCGGCGGCGCACATGCGCGGATGATTGGCATCGGGCGCCGGGATCGAGGAGGCGCCCGGCAAAGCAAGCCCCAACGCCTCGGCGATCGCCATCATGGTGGCCGCAGTGCCCATCACCATGCAGGTGCCGAACGAGCGCGAAATGCCGCTCTCGATTTCATTCCATTCGTCGTCGCCGATGCGGCCGGCGCGCTTCTCGTCCCAATATTTCCAGGCGTCGGAGCCCGAACCCAAAACGTTGCCGCGCCAATTGCCGCGCAGCATGGGACCTGCCGGCACATAGATCGCAGGAATCCCCATGCTGATCGCGCCCATGATCAGGCCGGGCGTGGTCTTGTCGCAGCCGCCCATCAGCACCGCACCGTCGATCGGGTGGCTGCGCAACAGTTCCTCGCATTCCATCGCCAAGAAATTGCGATAGAGCATAGTCGAGGGTTTTACGAACGGCTCGGCAAGCGACATCGCCGGCAATTCGATGGGGAAGCCGCCGGCCTGATAGACACCGCGTTTGACGTCCTCGGCGCGGTCGCGCAGATGGCCGTGGCAGGCGTTGATCTCGCTCCAGGTATTGATGATGCCGATCACCGGCTTGCCGGCCCAATCGGCGCGGTCATAGCCGAATTGGCGCAGCCGCGAGCGATGGCCGAACGAGCGCAGATCGTTCTTGCCGAGCCAGCGGTAGCTGCGTAGATCTTCGGGTGATTTCTTTTTGCTGGAATTCATTGCGTTGTGCCAAGCCTGACGCGACATTACTAACACGGCATGCGCCGGTCGTTCCTATTCCGCCGTGGCGCCGGTGGCTTTTACCACTTTCGACCATTTGTCGGTCTCTTGGACGATGAGCTTGCCGAAATCCTCCGGCGTGCCGGGAATCAGCGTACCGCCGAGCTCGGCGAGCTTGGCTTGCATTGCCGGATCGGCCAGCGCTTCGTTGATGGCTTTGTTCAGCTTGTCGATGATGGGCCGCGGGGTTCCCTTCGGCACCGCCATGCCGAACCAGGCGCTCGCCTCGTAGCCGGGCACGGTCTCGGCGACGGTCGGCACGTCCGGCAACGCGTTGTTGCGGACCGCCGTCGTCACGGCGAGCGCACGCAACCGCCCTGCCCGAATATGTCCGATCGAGGACGGCAGATTGTCGAACATCACCTGCACTTGGTCGGCCAGCATATCGGTGAGTGCGGGCGCCCCACCGCGATAAGGGACGTGCGTGAGATTGACGCCGGTCATCATCATGAACAGTGCGCCTGACAGATGCACAGAAGTGCCAATGCCGGATGACGCCAAATTGACCTTGCCCGGATTGGCTTTGGCGTAACTGATGAACTCCGCGACCGTTTTCGCTGGCACGTTCGGGTTCACCTCCATCACGTTCGGCACACGGATGAAGCCGCCCACCGGAGCCATGTCCTCGATGAAATTGAAATTGAGATTTTTATACAGCGTGGCGTTGATGGCGTTGGCCGGATTGACTAAGTAAAGCGTATAGCCGTCCGGCGGCGAATGGGCCGTCATTTCGGTCGCCAGATTGTTGCCGGCGCCCGGCCTGTTATCGACCGCGAATTGCGCATGCAGGTGTTCCGATAAATATTGCCCGATGAGACGCGCGCAGATGTCGGTCGAACCGCCAGGCGGATAGCCGACCAGCCAGCGTACGGTGTGGTTCGGATAATCGTCGGCGGCGCGTGCGGCACCGCCTACTATAAGCGCAGCCACGAAGGCGGCCGCGACGAACCACTGAATCAAGCGCTGCATCCCACTCCTCGTCGAACATTCTTATTAGCCTAACCGCCCCAGCCTACGCGGCATCGGCGATCTCGCACAAGTGATCAATGCGCCCGGTACGCAAGGTGCAAGCCATCTTGCTGGCCGTGGGCGAGGGCGATAATTTTGCCGCTGTATAATGGTGAGTTGAGGAAACCAAGGATATTACAGTGATCGATCTTTATGCGTTGACCAGCCCGAACGTGCAGAAAGTCTACGTCATGTTGGAAGAGACGAAGCTGCCTTACAAAGAGCACTTCGTCGATGTGTGGAAGGGCGAGCAGTACAATCCGGATTTCATCAAGATCAATCCGAATTCGAAAATCCCGGCGATCGTCGATCAGGATGGTCCCGGCGGCAAGCCCTATACGGTGTTCGAGTCGGGCGCGATCCTGCTTTATCTCGCCGAGAAATCGGGACAATTCCTGCCCAAGGAGCCGGTGAAGAAATACGACGTGCTACAATGGCTGATGTTTCAGCTCACCGGCGTCGGCCCGATGTTCGGCCAGTTCACCCATTTCAAGATGTTCGCGCCGAAGGACAGTTCCTACGCGATGACGCGCTATCAGACCGAAGTGAAGCGGCTCTATGAAGTGATGGAAAAGCGCCTCGGGCAGGTGCCCTATCTCGGCGGCGATGAATATTCGATCGCCGACATCGCCACTTTCCCGTGGGCGCGCAATCACGACGCCCAAGGCGTGAAATGGGAAGACCACCCCAACCTCGCCCGCTGGTTCAAGGCGATCGACGAGCGGCCGGCGGTGAAATCCGCGCTGGCAAAGATCGGTCAGATCAAATCCAACCGCGACAACGCTTCGGACGATCAGAAGGACCGCTTCTTCAACCGCGGCAAGTACGCGCGGGCGTGATATCGGCGAGGCGCGCGCTGACGTCTCAATCGAGCTTGACGCCGATCTCCTTGATCAAAGGCGTCCAGCGCGCGACTTCGTCATTGATAAACGTGTTGAACTTGCCGGTCGTCCAATCGGTCACCGGAATGACGGCGGCGTCGACCAGCGACTGCGTATAGGCCTTGTCGGCCATGGCGGTGGCGTTCGCCGCCGCGATTTGCGCGACAATGGTTTGCGGCGTTCCGGCAGGCGCAAACAAGGCAAGCAATTGCTGGGTAATGAGACCAGGAACTCCGGATTCGGCGGCCGTTGGTGTTTCAGGTGCGATCGGCAGACGGTTCGGATTGGTGATCGCGAGCAAGCGCAATCTGCCGGTGCGATGAAATTCAAGCACCTGGCTGGTCATCGCCGGCACGAAAATGGGAATCTGGCCGGCAATGAGGTCGGCCATGCCGGGCCCGGCGCCGCGATACGGCACATGCGGGAGATCTTTGATCTCGGTCAGCGATTTGAGCATTTCGCCGCTGAGGTGGTTCATCGTCCCAGCGCCGGGCGTCCCATAGGAGAGCTTGCCGGGGTTGGCTTTCACATAAGCGATGAGCGCTTTGAGATTTTGCGCCGGCACCGATGGGTGCACCACAATGCCGAAGCCGGTGAAAGCGACCATCGAGATCGTCGTCAGATCCTTCATCGGATCGAGCAGCGGATGCTCGCGCAGAACCATTTCGGCGAGGTGGATCGAGGAACTGCCGAGGAAAATGGTGTAGCCGTCGGGTGTCGCGTGCGCCACCAATTGCGCGGCGAGCGAACCGCCCGCACCCGGCTGGTTGTCGACGAACACTGTGCCGAGGCTCGTCTTCACCTTGTCGGCCCAAGGCCTCCCGACAATGTCGAACACGCCGCCCGGCGGAAACGGCAATACCAGCCGCACCGGGTGATCGGGATAGAGCGCCGCGCGCGCCCCGCCCGAGGCCAGCGGAAGCGCGGTAGCGCCAATCGCCAGACATAGAAAGTCCCTGCGTCGAACCGGCATGACTCGTTCCTCCCAACCAACACGAGCAGCGTTGCGCCCGGTCAATCCGCCTTAGCACCGGCGAATTTGACAACCTTGGCCCATTTATTCGTTTCGTCGGCGATAAACTTGCCGAAGTCCCGGGCCGGCAGCGGCACGGTGTAACCGCCGAGATCCTTGATCCGCGCCTTGAACTGCGGATCGGCAAGTCCTGCGGTGATATTGCCGCTGAGCGTATCGATGATGGCGGCAGGCGTTGCCTTGGGCGCGCATGTTCCGCTCCAGCTCACCGCATCAAACCCGAGCAACACCTCGCCGATGCTCGGAACGTCCGGCAGCACGTCGGCCCGTTTGGCGCTGGTCACCGCCAATGCCCGCACTTTCTCCGATTTGATCGAGCCGAGCGCTGTCGAAACGGTGACGACGAAGGCTTGAATTTGCCCGCCGATCAAATCGGTCATCGCCGGCGCCGGCCCCCGATACGGGACATGGACGATGTCGATGCCGGCCGTCATCTTCAAAAGCTCGATGGTCATATGCATCGGCGTGCCGATCCCCGGCGAAGCGATGTTGATCTTTCCCGGATTGGCCTTGGCGTAAGCGATGAACTCAGGAAGGCTGTTGGCGGGGAATGACGGATTGACCAACAGCACCATCGGAAACACGATCATGCCGGCGATCGGCGCGATATCGCGAAGGAAATTGAAATCCAATTTTTCATAAAGCGACGCATTGATGGCGTTCGCCGTGAGGCAAGTGAGAAGCGTGTAGCCGTCCGCGGGCGCCGCGACGACAGTCTGCGCCGCGACATTGCTGCCGGCGCCGGGCCGGTTCTCGACGATGAACGGCTGGCCGAACCGCTCCGCAAGCCATTGGCCGGTGAGACGCGACAACAAATCCGGCGTGCCGCCGGCGCCAAAGCCTTCAACGATGCGCACCGGCCGTACCGGATAGTCGAGCGCGAAGGCGGCAAGCGCAAAGCCGGAAAAGCCGGCCGCAGCTGCGGCCAATTGCATGAATTGCCTGCGCGGCAGCGTCATGTGCGAACAAGTGTCATGTGCGAACAAGTATCATGGCGTCGATCCCCAAGAACATTCTTCTTGTTTGTCGAAGCGCCCGCCGCGGACATCGCCGCTGCCGTTCATCTCCGGAACACCGGCACGTTCCGCTGGCAGCTCGCTCCAGCAAGGCTATCCCGCCCAAAGGCTCGTGAGAAGGCCCGTGCGACTTTTGCGCAAGATAGATCCGCCTGTTTAATCTGCTTTGACGCCGGCGAATTTGACAACCTTCGCCCATTTGTCTGTTTCGTCCGCGACAAATCTTCCAAACTGTTGGGGCGTCATCGGCACGATCTCGCCGCCGAGATAGTTGATGCGCGCCTTGACCCGCGGATCGGCCAGCGCCGCCGTGATATTGCTATTGAGTAAGTCGACAATGGCGGTAGGAGTCGTTTTCGGCGCTCCCAATCCGTCCCAGGCGGAAGCCTCGAATCCGGGCAAAGCCTCCCTGACGCTCGGAACGTCCGGCAAATTCTCGATTCGGTTCGGGCCTGTCACCGCCAAAGCACGCAGCTTGCCGTTTTTGATGAAGCCGAGTGCCGCCGAAACGGTGATGACGAAGGCCTGGATTTGTCCGCCCATCAAATCGGTGAACGCCGCCGCCGGGCCCCGATAAGGCAGATGGACGATATCGATGTCGGCCGTCATCTTGAATAGCTCGATAGCAACGTGCATCGGCGTACCGATGCCCGGCGATGCGATGTTGACCTTGCCGGGATTGGCTTTGGCGTAGGCGATGAACTCGGCAAACGTGCTCGCCGGGAACCACGGATTGATCAGCAACACCATCGGAAAACGGATCGTTCCGGCGACGGGCGCGATATCGTGGATGAAGTCAAAATCCGATCTTGCATAAAGCGAAGCGTTGATGGCATTAGCCCCCGTGACGGCGAGCAGCGCGTAACTGTCCGGCGCTGCGGCAATGACGGCTTCGGTCGCAATATTGCCGCCGGCACCGGTCCGGTTCTCGACGAAAAACGGCTGACCCAGCCGCTGCGAGAGCCACTGGCCGATGAGCCGCCACAACAGATCCGGCGTACCGCCGCCGCCAAAGCCCTCGAGGATGCGCACCGGACGCGATGGGTAATCGAGAGCAAATACCGATGGCGCAGAACCGGAAACGCCAACCGCGCTCGCCGCCAACTGGAGAAATCGCCTACGGGGAAATTTCATTTCTTCCGCAATGTCTTTTCTCCGTTTGATGCTCACGCCGCGCGCGGCAGCGCCCGAAATTCATGGGCGCTCGCCATCAACCAGGCGATCTCGAATCGCCTGTCGCCGGTGCCGGCAATGAGTTCGCCCGGCTGCAACGGCGGGTAAAGCTCGGCAAAGCTTTTGACCTCATGCGGCGAAACCCGCCGCGAGAAATGCGCCGGCGCGAATTGGCTCGGATGGTCGAGCCCCGCCGCCGCCGTGAGTTCGGCGAGCGATTCAAGCGTCGCCCGCTGAAAATTATAGACCCGCTCGGCTTTGTCGGGGACCACGAGCGCGCGCTGGCGGGTGCGGTCTTGGGTCGAGACGCCTGTCGGGCAGCGGTCGGTGTGGCAGGACTGCGACTGGATGCAGCCGAGCGCGAACATGAAGCCGCGCGCCGAGTTGCACCAGTCGGCCCCGAGCGCCATGACACGCGCGATGTCGAAGGCGCTGATGATCTTGCCGGCGGCGCCGAGCTTGATGCGGTCGCGGGCATTGATGCCGATGAGCGCATTGTGCACGAAGCTCAAACCTTCGCGCAGCGGCATGCCGAGATGATCGGCGAATTCGAGCGGCGCCGCGCCGGTGCCGCCTTCCTTGCCATCGACGACGATGAAGTCCGGATAGATGTTGGTTTCCAGCATCGCCTTGCAGATCGCCAGAAACTCCCACGGATGGCCAATGCAAAGCTTGAAACCCGCAGGCTTGCCGCCGGACAGCTTTCGCATCGTAGCGATGAACTGCATCATCTCGACCGGCGTCGAAAATGCCGAATGCCGCGCCGGCGAAATGCAATCGACGCCAATCGGCACGCCGCGGGTCTCGGCAATCTCGGCGCTGACTTTGGGGGCGGGCAGCACGCCGCCGTGACCGGGCTTGGCGCCCTGGCTGAGCTTCAATTCGACCATCTTGATCTGGTCGCTGTTCGCCAAAGCTTCGAATTTCTCCACGCAGAATGTGCCGTCGCCGTTGCGGCAGCTGAAATAGCCGGAGCCGATTTCCCAGATAATGTCGCCGCCATTTTCACGGTGATAGGGGCTAAAGCCGCCCTCGCCGGTATCGTGCGCGAAATTGCCGCGCTTGGCGCCGCCGTTGAGCGCGCGAATGGCGTTTGCGCTGAGCGCGCCGAAACTCATCGCCGATATGTTGAAGATGGAGGCCGAATAGGGCTTTAAGCAATCCGGCCCGCCGATCGTGATGCGGAATGGTTCCTTGACGACCTGTTTCGGCGCGATCGAATGGTCCAGCCATTCGAAGCCGCTCGCATAGACGTCGTTTTGCGTACCGAACGGCCGCTTATCCAAGGCCTGCTTGGCGCGCTGATAGACCAGCGCGCGCTTGTCGCGCGAAAACGGCGTACCGTCCTTTTCGCTTTCCAGGAAGTATTGCCGGATCTCTGGGCGAATCTCTTCGAGGATGAAACGGATATGCGCGGACAGCGGATAATTGCGCAGCACCGCGTGCCGGGTTTGCAACAGGTCAAGCGTGCCGATAATCGCAAGTGCGCCGAATAGGATCAGCAAAATCACGACATAGATCGATGGAAATCCGTCCAGCTCGTCGAACAGCAAGAGCGCGCTCAGCAGCAATACGGCCGTGTAGACGATGAAGCGCGGCTGCAGCGGCAATAACAATGCCCGCATGAAAACCTCCCCGGTCGACTCATAAATTTGCGCGAGCCTATCCGTTCGCCCGCGCTGTCACGAGTTCTATGAACGATATTTGTCAGTTTGATGAGGACTTTTGCCCAAGCCCATTATGCTGCACCGCAATGCAGAACGATGGAGCTCCTCAATCCGCCTTGATATGAGCCGTGCGGATAACCTTGCCCCACTTGTCGGTTTCCTGCGCCAAGAATTTCGCGAAGTCGTCCGGCGAGCCGGTAAATGCGATCGCGCCGAGGTCGGCGAAGCGCGCTTGCAATTTCGGATCGGCGGTCGCGGCATTGATCTGCCGATTCAGCGTGCTGACGATTTCGGGCGGCGTCCCTTTCGGCGCGCCGATTCCGATCAGTCCGTTGACCTCAAAGCCCGGCACGGAATCGCTGACTGTTGGCAAATTCGGCAGCGCCCCCAATCGCTTTTTCGTCGTCACCGCAAGCCCGCGCAGCAGCCCGCTCCGCACCGGCTCGATCAGTGCCGGTATGGTGTCGAACATGCCGTCAACGCGCCCGCCCAGAAGATCGGTTTGCGCCGGCCCCGCGCCGCGATACGGAACGTGAACGATGTCGACGCCGGCCAAGATCTTGAAAAGCTCGATCGACAGGTGACTGAGATTGCCGGTGCCGGTCGACGCCATGTTGATTTTGCCGGGATTGGCTTGGGCATGGGCAATGAACTCGGGGACGCTCTTGGCCGGAAAATTCTAATTGACCACCATGACCTGCGGCAAGAGATTGATGCTGGCGATCGGCGTGATGTCAGTCTCGAAATCAAACGGCAGGCGCTCATACAGCATGCCGCTGGTGACGTTTGGCAACGTCACGAGCAGCAGCGTGTAGCCGACGGGATTTGAACGTACGACCGCCTCGGTGGCGATCGTCGTGCCGGCGCCGGGCCGGTTTTCAATGACGGATTGCTGGCCGAGCCGCCCCGACAATTCCTGGCCGACCAGCCGCGCGATGATTTCGGGCGATCCGCCCGGTCCAAAGCCGACGATCAAATGAGCCGGCCGCGACGGACAGGCTTCCGCATGCGCGATGCGCGCGATGGCCGGAAATGCAGTGGCGCCCGCCGCCAGACGCAATAAGTCACGACGCGGAAGCGTCATCAGTTCCCCCCAGTCGGTTCCTCCAGAAGGCGTGCACGTGTCCCCGTTCGGTTCAGCCCGAACGATCACGCGTCCTTTGGTTCGGCGTCGAGCCGCGCGATCCAGCCTTCGAGACCGGGCTTCGCCGCCGGATAGCGTGTCAGCACGAGCGGGTCGTGGCCGGGCACGATGTAACGCGGCGAGCTCGCGAGCTTCTTCAGCCTCTCGTAGCCCTCGACCACTTCCTCGATATTGTAAGTGAGCGGAAATACCCGGCCGCCATTGATATGCGTATAGAGATGCGTGGCGTCGGCGGCGAGTACGACATAACCGAGCCGGGTTTTCACCCGCACGGATTGCAGGCCTTTGGAATGGCCGCCGATGTGATGCACGGTGACGCCGGGCACGATCTCGTCCTCGCCATTATGAAAAGCGGCACGGCCGGAAAAAACCTTGCGCACCATGGCGACGACGTCTTCGACCTCGAACGGCGCCTTCAAGGCCTGGTGGCACATGCAGCGGCCGGTCGCATAAGCCATCTCGCGATCCTGCAAATGATACCGGGCCTGCGGGAACAGGTCGTAATTGCCGCAATGATCGTAATGCAGATGGCTCAGGATGATGGTCTTCACGGAGTCCGGCGCGATGCCGAGCGCCGCGAGGCCTTCGTCCACGGGCTTGGTCGTTTCGCGTTGCCGCTTCTTGCCCATCGCCGCGTCGAAGCCGGTATCGACGATGATCGTGCTGGAGGGTCCGACGATCGCCCAGACGAAAAAGTCGAGCGGCTGCAGCACGTCGTGCGGATCGCCGTCGATATAATTAACCGGCGAACGGCGCGAATGATGGCCATAACGGATGGCGTAGACTTCGTGGATGTCGCCGCTCATGTCCCCCCGATAGTCCCTTAAGCCTGCGGTCTTGATCGAACCAGGACTGGGCTTACGAATTCTTCTTGAGTCTTATAAGACTACGCGAGATCGCGCCGGCGTGGAAAGGGCTTCGCGGGGGTCTCGGGCCAAAGGTCGCAAGCCAAGCCGCGACCGCGACGGCGTCACTCTTCTTCGCGGTGGACGTCGTGCACGACGATGCCGGCGCGGGGCTTCGGCATTGTCAGCCACTTCTGGTGCTTGGGCGTGCGCTTGGTGTCTTCGTACCCGCTCTGCCAATGCTCGCGCATCGCCTCTCGGCAGATACGACGGTGGTGACTTATCCTCAGCGGCGCGCCTGTCAGGGAGCGGTCGAGGGGCCGGTTGGGCTCCGCGTCATCCGCCTTTCATGGACAGACCCCACATTGGAGCGTGGCTAAGGGGAAGCTGAGGGGGCTTGGCGTTTTGCCTCACCGACTCGGCCAAGGGAGACATCAATGAGCGACATCGCATTACCGGGCTCAATCGAGCCCGCAAAGCGCGGGCCTAATCTCGACAAAAGCTTCAATCCACTGACCGGAATCGTGTTCTTGGGCGTGATCGCGGCCGCCATCCTGTTCGTGGCCTACAGCATCTATACCGACATCGGTACCGCCGGCACGAAAATTGAAGGTTACCTGCCGTTTCTTCTGCTCTTCGTCGCGCTCCTGATTGCGCTCGGCTTTGAGTTCGTCAACGGCTTCCACGACACCGCAAACGCGGTTGCGACCGTGATTTACACGCGCGCGTTGCCGGCGAATTTCGCAGTCGTATGGGCCGGGATGTTCAACCTTTTGGGCGTGCTGTGGTCGTCGGGCGCGGTTGCCTTCGGCATCGTATCGCTCCTTCCGGTCGAACTGATCTTGCAAGTAGGCAGCAGTGCCGGTTTCGCCATGGTCTTCGCGCTATTGATCGCGGCGATCGTTTGGAACCTCGGCACTTGGTATTTGGGCCTGCCGGCCTCGAGCTCCCATACGCTCATCGGTTCAGTCATCGGCGTCGGCGTTGCTAATGCGTTGCTGCATGGGCGCAGCGGCACGTCGGGCGTCGATTGGGATCAAGCAATCTCGATCGGTAAGGCGCTGCTGCTGTCGCCGCTGTTCGGCTTCGGCCTTGCCGCCATTCTGTTGGTGGCGGTAAAATATGCCCTTCCCGGCAAGGTCAAAGAGACACTGTTTGCCGAGCCGAAGGGCGATCAGCCGCCGCCGACCTGGGTCCGCGGCATTCTGATCCTGACCTGCACGCTGGTGAGCTTCTTCCACGGCTCCAATGACGGTCAAAAAGGCATGGGCTTGATCATGCTGATCCTGATCGGCACGGTGCCGACGGCCTATGCGCTCAATCGTTCGATGCCGGCGAGCCAGATCGCGCAGTTCGAAACGAACTCGCAAGCGGCGAACGCCGTCATCAACTCGAAAGCGGCAGGCTACAACGTGCTCGGCGATCCGCGCCCGGCGGTCACGTCCTACGTTGCCACGCGGGCGATCAATGAAGGAACGTTTCCATCCTTGGCGGTCCTGGTGAAAAGCATTTCCGACCAGGTCACCCAATACGGCACAATCGCCAAAATGCCGGCGGACCAGGTCGGCAACGTGCGTAACGATATGTATCTCGCGTCGGAAGCGATCCGGTTCCTCGTGAAGGACAAGGAAAGCGATTTGAGCGCGCAGGACCTCGCGACGCTGAACGCCTACAAGAAGTCGCTCGATAACGCGACCAAGTTCATCCCCGGCTGGGTGAAGATCGTGGTCGCCATCGCGCTCGGGCTCGGCACCATGGTGGGCTGGAAGCGCATCGTAGTGACGGTCGGCGAGAAGATCGGCAAGACGCACCTGACCTATGCGCAAGGCGCCTGCGCCGAGATCACCGCCGCCGCGACCATCGCCGCCGCCGACGGTTACGGCTTGCCGGTGTCGACCACGCATGTGCTGTCGTCCGGCATTGCCGGCACCATGGCGGCGAACGGCTCCGGGCTGCAAATGGCCACCATTCGCAACATCGTAATGGCCTGGGTGCTGACGCTGCCGGCGGCGATGATTCTCTCCGGCGCGCTCTACTATATCTTCTCGCATTTGTTCTGAGTGGAAAGACCGTACGCCCCAGTGCGGGCATAAAAAGCAAAACCCGGCACTGCGAGGCGCCGGGGTTTTGTACTTTACGCAACTACGCTAATGAAAATGGCGGTGACCGGACCGCTTACAGCTGTCCGTATTTGCGCAGCACCACGCGGCATCCCTCGCCGACGCGCCAGCTGTGTGCCGCAAGCGTCGCACCGCAGCGCATGAGATTGCCGAAGTTCATGCCGGCTGAACGATCGCACAGTCTGGCGGCGGCCGGACGGCACGGCGCAAGCTCGGCGAGATCAACGGCGTTGGCGGCGGTGGCCGAAAGGCCCAATAGAATACAGGCAGCTATAAGAAGCTTCATCCTCAGTCGTCCCTCGAATGTCAGGTGGAGGGGTTTCTTTACCGTTTTGCGACGGTAAAAGCCAGCTTTTTGGTGCGGCGCAAAATTAATCGTAAATATCTGGAATCAACAATGAATAAGTCAAACGCGCGTATGACAGGTCAGAACTGCTGCCCGTTTTGTGCCGTAATTACCCGGTGGGAAGACCTGTTTTGGCGTCCGCGAGGCGCGGGCGCCGAAATGCGCGGACCTTAGGCCGCGGCCGTGAGATTGCCGAACCGCTGGAGATTTTCTTTCTGCTTGTCGTTACGCGGCGGCAATTTGAACAGCCGCGCCGCGGTGCCGCCGAGGATATTGTGCTTGGCCTTCTCGGACAGGAACGGCAGGTCCCAGATCGTCGACGGCAAATCGAAATCCCAGTGCGGATAATCGGACGAGTAGAGCAGCTGCGTCTCGGCATTCATCATGCGGAACGTGCATTCCATGGCGCCGTAATCCTGAATCTCCATCGGCTGCGATGAATAGAACATGTCGCGCATGTAGTCGGACGGCTTCTTTTTCAGAAGCGGCGCTTCCGATGGCCGCAGCATGTATTCATGGTCGAGCCGCTGCATCAGGAACGGCACCCAGGCGAGGCCGGATTCGATCCAGATCACCGGCAGCTTCGGGAAGCGCTCGCCCATGCCGTTGATTACCCAGTTCGTGCAATGCAGCACGTTGTACCACGTGAAGCCGAGCGCGTGCGCCGAGAGGAAGCGGTTGCAACTGCGGTAGATCGGCTCGCCGCCCCAATTCGGACCGGAATGGAACGACAGCACGAGGCCGCGCTCCTCCATCGCCCGGTAGAGTTTCATGTAAGCATTGTCATAGACCGCCAGGTTGTGGCGCACGGTGGTCACCATGAAGCCGCCGACATTCTTGCGGTCGCCGAATGTCTCGACATGGCGCAGCGCCGCTTCCGGATCGCTGAACGGCAGGCACAGCATCGAGAAGAAGCGGCCGCCGCCTTCCGGCAGCACTTTCTCGGTGAGCCAGCGGTTATAGGCCCAGCACAGTTCGACCTCCATTTCCTTCTGCGGATGCAAGCCGATGCTCAGCATCCCGGTCGGAAACAGGCAGGAATAATCGACGCTCATCGCGTCCATCCAGCGATAGCCGAGCTGAATGTCGCGCAGCGACCCTTTGTCGGTTTTCTCCGACGAGCGCAGCGGATAGCGCGTCACCCGGCCGCCCATGTCCTGATAGCCGATGCCCTGCACCATGACGGCGCCGCGCGACCCGCCTTTGGCGCGCGTCGACATCGTGAGCTGGCGCAGCACGTCGTTTTCCATATAGGGGATGAATTCGTCGAGGTTTTCACCCTCGTAATGGTGGGCGTCGACATCGACGATAACGACATCGTCGAAATTGCGCTTATGCGCCTGCTTGCGCGCATGGGACAATAGGCGGGTGGTATTAAGCTCGTCGATGGTAACGCGGCGGCCGCGATCAGCGATGAGATCCATGATTTTCCTCCTGGCGCTTTGCTGGCGCCTTTAAGTTCCAAAAGCGTTAGCGACCCGTCCAATTTTGCCACATGCCGAGCTCGAACACGGCAAGATCGACGGCCTTTAACAGGCCGCTCGCTGTCACCATGACGTCGGTTGCGGATATCGAATTTTTCGGCACCGGCGCGAATTCTTCGCCAGCTTCGCGGCGCGCCCGATAGACGCGACAGGCGGCCGCGATCAGCGCCTGCAAGGCCTCGGCCGTGATCGCGTCGAGATTGCCGTCGACGATGATGCGGTCGAGCGTGGCGGCAACGCGCTTGGCATCCGCCGACGCGCCGTTCGCTAGAGCTGTGGCAGGTTGCGCCGGCCGCCCCGCAGACGCGCGGCGGACCCCAATCTTCGCCACCGGGCTGGCAACGGCTTTTGCGGCTGTCCTCGCTACCGTCTTCGCCACAGGCTTCGCTAAAGTTTTGGCCGCGCGCTTAGGCGACGACATAAACGTCCTCTCCTTTTTGCACGACCTTGTACTTCTTCAGCTTCATTTTGCGGTTGGACACGCACTCGCCGGTCTTCATGTCGTATTCCATGCCGTGCCAAGGGCAGACGAAGTGCATCTCGTCCTCGGAGAAAAACAGGCCCATGGATGTCTTGTCCGGACGCAGTCGCTCCTCGACCTTGGCGATGGTCAGCCCCTCGCAGGCCGGCCCGCCCTGATGCAGGCAGAAATTGCTGTAGGCGTAGAACTCACCGTCATGCCGGAACACGCCGATCTCGTTGTCGCCAACAAAGATGATACGGCGCTCGCCGTTATTGAACTCGGAAAATTTTGCGACGAACTTCTCGGCCATGTATGCCCTCGCGTTTCACCCTTGATTGCGATGCACCCTTGGTTGGGGCGATTGGGCGGCAGGACTCGCCTGCTGCCATTGTCCCATCCTTTTAGCACAGACAACCCCCGCGCGACTTGCATAACTGGTTATCCAGCCATGCTACGCCCGCGAGCGCTGGCCGGCTAGGTCATAGGGTTCTCGATCTCCCCGATCTTCTCGATCCAAAGCTTCACCACATCGCCGGCTTTAAGGAATTCGCCGCGACCGGCGCCGACGCCTGCTGGCGTGCCGGTCATGATCAGGTCGCCGGGATAAAGCGTCGTCCCCGCCGAGATTTCTTCGATCTGCTCGGCGAGGTTGAAGATCATGCCCGACGTGTTGGAATCCTGCTTGATCTCGCCGTTCACCCATAGTTTCAGGCCGAGTTTCTGCGGGTCGCCGATATCGGAGGCCGGCACGATCCAGGGCCCGAGCGGGCAGGAGCCGTCAAAGCTCTTATGCTTGGTCCAGTCCCATTTGAACGGCGAAGAATCTGGCATGTTCAGGCGGCGACCGCGGTCGCGGGCGGACAGGTCGTTGCCAATCGTATAGCCCGCGACATGGGACAAAGCCTTGGCCAACGGCACCTTCTTCGCCACTTTGCCGATGACGGCGACGAGCTCGATCTCCCAGTCCATTTGCTTGGCATAGTCGGAAATCTTCACCGGCGCCCCGGGATCGGTGACCGTCCGCGTCGCTTTGAGGAAGTGCCAGGCTTTCAGCCCCAAAGTGTGCGGATCGGGCGGCGCCGGACGGCCCTCACGCGCCGCCATTTCGGCGGCATGGTCGGCGTAATTGGCGCCGGCGCAAAAGATCGCCGAAGGAAACCGCACCGGCGCCAGGAACTTGGTCCTTTTCACCGGCTGGCGCTTGATCCGACTCTTGCCGGCCTTGGCCGCGGCCGTCTTCAGCACGCCCTCCGCGGCCTTCCAGTCTTCAAGGATGGCAAGCACGCTCGCATAGGCCGGCTTGCCGGTGAGCTTGGCCGCGTCGAACACCTCTTCACCGATGACAAGGCCGGCGCGCGGCCCCTCGCTCGAGCGGCAAGTGGCGAGCTTGTACCCGGCAAGCTTCGACCCCGATCCCGACTTTGCACCCGCCATAACCGTCTGCTCCCTTACGATTTGAGCCGGGGAGCAAACCGCGATCCCGCGCGCTTGGCAAGCCCGCCCTCCCCAGCCAGCCGAAGCCCGCCTATGCCGTCCCGCATGACACCGCCCTTGAGTTCGCAATACGCTAGTGATTGATTCTCGCGTCGAGGAACACACACAGAGCAAATGCCATGATCAAGCCGCGCCGCATCGGACACGCCGTCTACGAGACCCCCGATCTCGATCGTATGATCGACTACTATACCGAGGTCGTCGGCCTCGTTCTCGCCGAGCGCGAGAAGGACCGCGCCTTCCTCGCCACCCAGGTCGGCCAGCTCGTCATCCAGCTCAACAAGGCCGCCGCCGAGCGCGGCGTCATGCTCTCGTTCGAGGTCGCGCCCAATTCCGACTTCAAGGATCTTGCCCGCGAGCTCGAGAAGGACGGCATCAAGAGCGAATTGCGCAACGATTCGATCCCGGGGCTGGGGCAGGTCCTGACCTTCAAGGACAACAAGGGCACAACACTAGCGCTGTTCAAGGAATGGAATTATCTCGGCAAGCACCTGCCGCATCACGGCGTCGGCGTCTACAAGCTCGGCCACATCGCCTGGGTCGTCGACGATCCGCGGAAGACCGCCGAATTCTACGGCAAAGTGATGGGCTTTAAGGTGTCGGATTGGATCGGCGACTTCTTCGTCTTCATGCGCTGCAACACCGACCATCACACGGTGAACTTCATTCGCGGTACCGCGGCCAAGATGCACCACATGGCCTTCGAGCTGAAGGACTTCATCCACCTGCAGAATTCCTGCGATCTGTTCGGGCAAAAGCAAATTCCCATCATCTGGGGGCCGCTGCGGCACGGGCCGGGCCACAACATCGCCACCTATCACCGCAATCCGGACGATCAGGTCATCGAACTGTTCTGCGAGCTCGACCAGATGTTCGACGAGGAGCTCGGCTATTTCGAGCCGCGGCCCTGGCACCGCGACACGCCACAGCGGCCGAAGACCTGGGAAGCCGGCAACACCAGCATTTGGGGTCCACCGCCGTTGCCCGATTTCCACCGCGCGCGGGATGCAATGCAGGCGCAGCCTGCTGGCCATTAGTTGCCAATAGCGTTCGCGTGGTCGCGGGCCGCCGCGCCGCTTATGAGCTCGCGCTGCCGGCCGTAAAGCCATTCCATTCCGGCCATGGCATCGACCGGCGTGCGCGAGCCGAGCATCATGTTGCGCAACTCCTTCGCCACGCCGCCGGCGTGATAAAACTCGCCATAAATGCGCGCCATGATCTGCACCCGGCCGGTGCGCAGATAGCGCGCCTCCTGGTAGGCGCGAAACGCCGACGCATAGTCGCCGTTGGCGGCGACGACTTTGTCGGCGAGGCACACGGCGTCCTCGATCGACATGGCGGCGCCCTGCGCCAGATATTGCAGCATCGGATGCGCCGCATCGCCCAAGAGCGTGATGCGGCCGCGGCTCCACTCCTTGATCGGCGGCCGGTCGCAGAGCACCCACATGCGCCAGCTCTCGATCTTGTTGAGCAGCATGCGCACCGGCTCGCAGGTGCCGGCAAAGCGCTCGTGCAATTCAGCCGGATCGCCGAAACTGTCCCAGCCCTCCTCGTAGCGATTGGAGTGAAACACCGCGACCAGGTTGAACAATTCGCCGGTGCGCAGCGGATAGAGCACGAGATGCACCTTCTCGCCGGCCCAGAAGGCCATGTCGCGCCAGCGGTATTTCTCCGGCACTTCCGACGTTGGCAGCACGGCCCGATAGGTGATGTGCCCGGCGGGCTTCGGCTTGCCGTCGCCGACGACGATTTGCCGGATGGTCGACCACAAGCCATCGGCGCCGATCAAAGCCGAGCCGCGATAGTCTTGGCCGCTTGCGGTTTTCACCGCAATGCCGTCGCCCACCTCTTTGACATCGACGACTTTCTGCGAGGCATCTAGGCGAATGAGGTTGGAGTTACGACACGCGTCCAGCAGCACATTGTGCAGATCGGCGCGATGGATGAGCGCATAGGGATGATGGAATTTCTTGCGGAAGGCCTCGCCAAGCGAAATGCGCGTGACTTCCTCGCCGGTGATGGAGTCGCGCATGATGAGGTTGTTCGGGAAGACCGCAAGCGCGCTGATCGGTTCGATAAGGCCGAGCCGGTCGAGCATCCAGAATACGTTGGGCCCGAGCTGGATGCCGGCGCCGATCTCCTTGAATTCGGCCGCCTGCTCGATGACCTGGGACGGGATGCCCTGGCGTTCCAGCGCCAACGCCGCCGTCAGCCCGCCGATGCCGCCGCCGACGATCAGAACCTGCTCGCTTTTCCAATTGTTCATTACCGCGTTTCCTCCACGCGCATTGTACGGCCGCTATTTTGCGCCGTCATCCTGCGATGAGAGCTGAGGAGACCTACACCCGATGCAGCGCTGCAAGCACCCGCTCGGGCGTGATCGGCATTTGCGTGATCGGCGTGGCGCCAAGCGGACGGAGCGCGTCGTTGATCGCATTCATGATGCAGGCCGGCGCGCCCGCGGTGCCGGCTTCGCCTGCGCCCTTGGCGCCGAGTTCGGAATCCTTAGTCGGCGTCACCACGTGGCCGATGTCGATATCCGGCATTTCGCCGGCCATCGGCACCAGATAATCCATCATCGTGGCGTTGAGCATCTGACCGGCCTGATCATAGAGGCAATGCTCGTAAAGCACCCCGCCGATGCCCTGCACGATGCCGCCGCGGATTTGCTCGTCGACCAATTGCGGATTGATCACGGTGCCGCAATCCTCGACGCACCAATGTTTCAAGAGCTTGACCTCGCCGGTCCTGATGTCGACTTCGAGGTAAGACGTCTGAATGCCGTTGGTGAAGGCGAACGGCCAATTGCGCGGCACATAGTGCCGCGTCACCATGAATTCGGCCTGGAAGCCCGGCGGCAAAGTGTCGGGCCGGAAATAGACGACGCGTGCCACCTCATCGAGGCCCATGCGCTCGCGCCGCGTATCGGCATCGACCACGACGCCGGAGTCTATATCAAGCTTTTTCGGATCGGCTTGCAGGATCGACGCGGCGGCGGCGAGCACGTTTTGCCGCAACGCCTTGCCGGCCCGCCAGGCCGCTTCGCCGCCAATGCCGGCTGCGCGCGACGCCCAGGTGCCGCCGCCATAGGGTGTATTATCCGTGTCGCCGGTGATGACGCGCACGCGCGCGATCGGCACGCCGAACGATGTGGCGACGATCTGCGCCAGAACAGATTCGGTGCCCTGACCCTGCTCGGTGACACCCGACTGGCAAATCACCGCGCCGGTGGCGTCGAGCTTGAGCGTCGCGCCGTCTTGCGAAGAAATGCGCGCCCCGCCGACGCCGTAGAAGGCGGCGGAGGGATTGGTCACCTCGATGAAGGACGCAAAGCCGATGCCGCGATGCACGCCGCGTTCGCGCATTGTCGCCTGCTCGGCGCGCAGCGCGTTATAGTCCATCATCTTGAGAATCTTATCGAGCGAGGCGTGATGCGACAGGCCCTCGAATTTCAGGCCGGACGCGCTTGCCGCCGGATAGGCATTGTCGGCGAGGAGATTACGCCGCCGCAGTTCGGCCGGGTCCATGCCGATCTTGATCGCGGCTTGCTCGACGAGACCTTCCGTCACCGCCGTCGCGATCGGATGACCGACGGCGCGGTATTGGCACATGACGTTCTTGTTCTGGAACACGACGCGCGCGCGGGCGCGGTAATTCGGACAGGCGTACGGCCCGCCGACCAGATTGACGACCTGGTTGGCTTCGATGCCGCTGGTGCGCGGATAGACCGAATACGGGCCGATACCGGTCAGATCGTCGATCTCGAAAGCAGTGATCGTGCCGTCGCGCTTGACGCCGATCTTTGCCTTGACGCGATGATCGCGGGCGTGGATGTCGGTGACAAAGCTTTCCAGGCGATCGGCAACGAATTTCACCGGCCGCTTCAGGAGCTTTGACAGCGCCGCGGTCGCCATCTCGTCGGCATAGATGTGCACTTTGATGCCGAACGAGCCGCCGACGTCCTTGGTCAAGACGCGCACCTGGTGCTCTTCCAGCGCCAGATGCTTGGCAAAAAGATTTTGCGTCATGTGCGGCGCTTGCGTGCCCTGATACACGGTCAGGCGCTCTTCGCCGGGATTCCAGTCGGCCACAATGGCGCGCGTTTCATTGGTGACGCCGGTATGGCGGCCGAAAATGAATGTCGTCTCCACCACCTCGTCGGCCTCGGCAAATCCCTGGTCGGGGTCGCCGGCATTGAGAGCGCGCTCGAAGGTGAGATTGTCGCCGAGCTCGGGATGGATCACCGGCGTTTTGGCATCGAGCGCCGTTTCCGCATCGGTGACACTGGCGAGAACTTCGTAATCAACGCCGACGAGTGCGCAGGCATCTTCGGCCTCGGCGCGGGTGCGGGCGACCACGGCGCAGACCGCTTCGCCCTGCCAGCACGCCCGCTCCATGGCGATGGCATATTGCGGCGCCGATTTAATGCCCTTGAGATGGGTCAGCACCCCGACCCATGGCGTGATGACTTTCGCCAGTTCCGGACCGGTGACAATAGCGATGACGCCCGTTGATTTTTTGGCATCCGCCGTCGCGATGTTTTTGATGCGCGCGTGCGCATGCGGCGAGCGCAAGAAGGCGACATGCGCCATGCGCGGCAGCACGATGTCGCTGACATATTGGCCGCGGCCTTGCGTCAGCCGCGCCAGATTGGGCCGCGGCACCGAACGGCCGATATAGGAATTCGGCCGGTCGAGCGCGCTGAGGCCGGACGGCTGGTCGGCGGCGATTTTCATGCCGATGCCGCGAGTACGCTCACAAGAACCGCGTCGGCCACATCAGCGTGCGCCACATATGCGACGACGGCGAATTGTCGAAGCCGAGGCCCTCCTTCGGCTGCTTGAAGTTGCGGCCGATGATATCGACGAAATCGTCGAGATTGACCTTGGCATTGGGATCGAACGAGTAAATGTCGTTCACCGTGATCAAGCGCGAGGTCATATACCATTTGTGGTTTCGCGCCCGCTCGTATTCGGCGACGATGTAGGGCTCCGGTCTATAATCGGCGCCAAAATATTTGATGTACATTTCCGGATATTCGTAGCCGACCGACGGATCGGGGAAGAAGCGCAGCGCCTGGTGCATGCGGATCGCCCAGCTCACTTCTTCGTCGACATAGGGCTCGATCATCTGCGCGCCCCAGTAGCCGTGGTCGCAGCGGATGAAGCCGACGACGCCGATGTCGTGGAGCAGACAGGCGAGAATGACCTTCTCGCTATGGCCGCCTTTCAAGGCGTGGGTGGCGCTTTGCAGCAGGTGGTTGATCGAGGCGAAGCGGCTTTTCATGAAATCGATCAATGTCGGCTTGTCCGGCATCCGCGGCAGCCGCGGGTCGGCGCCCATCAGAAAATACTTGTCCGGATTGGCCGCCTTGAGCGTAGGGCCCGACGGCATCTCGACTTTGCCGTCGGCCAGATAGAACAGCGACGATTTGGTCGCGATCTTATCGTTGAGCTCGTCCATCATTTTTTCTTCGAGCTCGTCGGCGCGCTCCGAAAGCGTAATGGGCTTTGCGTGTTCATTCATGGAGACCCTGCCTTTTCCGCCCGCCTAAGGGCTACGGATTCGATCGCGTCCACGATCGCCTGGTACCCGGTACAGCGGCAGTAATTGCCGGAAAGATGTTTGCGGATCATATCACGAGACGGCACGCCGCCGCGCGACAAAAGCTCTTGCGCACCGATCAGCATGCCGGGTGTGCAGAAGCCGCATTGCAAGGCATTGCGCCTTTGGAATGCCTCCTGCAGGTCGGTAATGAGGCCGGAATCCGAGATGCCCTCGATGGTCTCGACCCCGGCGCCGTCGCATTGCACCGCGAGCACCAGGCAGCCGCGCACGACCTCGCCGTCGACCAGCACCGTGCAAGCGCCGCACACGCCCTGCTCGCAGCCGATATGGCTGCCGGTCAGTCCCAAATCCTCGCGCAGAAAATCGACCAGCGTCTGGCGCACGTCGACGCGCTCGCGCACGTCCTCGCCGTTGACGCGGATGCCGACGTCGAGCTGGCGCTCTCCCATGACCCGATCCGGGCGGTTGTTGCTTGATAGCCTCATAGCACCGCCACCGCGGCGCGTTAAGCCGCTCCCTTGGCAACGATCTCGCGCACGATGTCGATTGAGCGGCGCAATAGCGTCTGCGAGGCTTCGAGCGTGCGGAAGGCGGCGTGGGCCGTCAGCGTCACGTTCTCCATCCGGGCCAACGGATGGTCGGGTTTGAGCGGCTCGGCATGAAACACGTCGAGCCCGGCATGGCGGATCCGGCCGCTACGTAAGGCCTCGACGAGGGCTGATTCGTCCACCAGCGCGGCACGTGCTGTGTTGACGAAAACGACCCCTGGCTTCATGCGCGCGAATTGCGCAGGCCCGAGAAAACCGCGGGTCGCGTCGCTCAGCGTGAGGTTCATCGAGATCACATCCGAGCGCCCCAATAATTCATCAAGCGAAACCAGCGGCACACCCGGCCGCGCTGAGCGGTTCCAGGCGATCACCGCCATGCCGAGGCCCTGCCCCATCCGCAACACTTCGGCCCCGATACCGCCGAGACCGATGATGCCGAGCGTCTTGCCGAGAAGCTGCACGCCGCCGTGCGGGATCCAGGTTCCCCCGCGCACCTCGCGATCCATGGCGGCGACATCGCGGCAGGCGGCGAACATCAGCGCAATGGTGTGCTCGGCGACCGCGGTGCCGCCGTAATTCCTGATGGTATGGACCTTGATGCCGAGCGCCGCCAATTCGGCGAGATTCATGTAGCTCGCCGGCCCGGTGCCGAGAAAAACCACGTGCTTGAGCATGTCGCATTGCGCGACCAGATCGGTCGGCAGATAGGAGTGATCGTCGATGCAGATGTCGTAGCCCTTAAGCACGGCCGGCAGTTCGGCCGGCACATGAGGCTTGCGGTTGACGTCGATCGGCGGATCGCCCGGGCGGGCAACGCTGTCCCACACCGGCGCGAGCTGGTCGTTGCAGTCGATGAAAAGCGATTTCATCCCCTCACCCCGACCCTCTCCCCGCGCAGCGGGGAGAGGGAGATCGGCGTTGACGCTGCTTGCGCCTGCTTCTAACACATCGTCCGGATCGCGGAAGGCGGCCGGCTTTGTTCTAGGGGATTTTGACATGCGTCTTGCAAGCTACGCGCTGCGCGGCCGGCCGAGTTTCGGAGCGGTGAGCGGCGACGGCATCGTGGATCTGCGGCCGCGGCTGCATAAGTTTCACAGCCTCGTCGAGGTCTTTCGCGCGCAGGCACTGGACGAGGCGAGAGCCGCGTCGGACGGCGTGCGCCCGGACGTGCCGCTGTCCGAGGTCGAACTCCTGCCGCCGCTTTCGGCGCCGGAGAAGATCCTTTGCATCGGCATCAATTACGCCAATCGCGGCCAGGATTATAATGTCACCAATAATCCGAAATATCCGAGCATGTTCTACCGTGCGCCGAACTCGCTGGTCGGCTCGGGACAACATCTGATTGTGCCGAAGATCTCCGAACAACTCGATTACGAGGGCGAGATCGCTCTGGTGATCGGGCGCGACTGCAAGCACGTGCCGAAGGAGCGTGCGTTCGACGTCATTGCCGGCATCACCCTGTGCAACGAAGGCACGATCCGCGATTGGACGCGCCACGGCCAATTCAACGTCACCCAAGGGAAGAACTTCGACGCCTCAGGCGGTATCGGACCCTGGATCGTCACCGGTGTCGATCTGGGAAAGCCGCTGCACCTTCTCGCGCGCAAGAACGGCGAAGTGACGCAGGAAGACACCACCGCGAACATGATCTTCTCGTTCAGCGACATCATCGCCTATGTAACGACGTTCATGACGCTCAAAGCCGGCGACGTGATCTGCACCGGCACCCCGGTGAAGAAGACGAAATCCGATCCTCCGGTCTGGCTCAAGCCGGGCGACACGATCGAGGTCGAGTGCCCCGAGATCGGCACGCTGCGCAATTCCGTGGTGGCCGAGGCGTGACCACGAACGCCCGCGCGGCCTGCGTCATCGGCTGGCCGATCGGACATTCGCGCTCGCCGCTCATTCATAATTATTGGCTTAAAGCTTATCACATCGCCGGCGCGTATCGCCGCGAGGCGGTGCCGCCGGAGCAATTTGCTGCATTTGTGGAGTCGCTGGCGGCGCGCGGCTATGTCGGCGCCAACGTGACGGTGCCGCACAAGGAGGTGGCGCTCGCTTGCTCACGTCCCGACGACCGCGCGCGCGCGGTCGGCGCCGCCAATACTTTATGGCTCGACGGCGGGGAGTTGCGCTCGACCAATACCGACGTCGAAGCGTTCTTGGATAATCTTGATGCCTGCGCACCGCGCTGGGACAGCGGCTTGAACAAAGCGGTCGTGCTTGGCGCCGGCGGCGCGGCGCGGGCAGTTGTCTATGGTCTCCTGCAGCGCGGCGTCCCGCACATCGTCGTCGTCAATCGCACCCGCGAGCGCGCCGAGGCTGTGCGTGAACGGCTTGGCGCGAGCATTCGCACCTTGCATTGGGATGAACGCAATGCCGCGCTGAGTGATGCGACGCTTCTCGTCAATACGACGACGCTCGGCATGCATGGCGAGCCTGATCTTGCGATCGAGGCGGGCCGCCTGCCCCCTCGCGCCATCGTGGCCGACCTCGTCTATGTGCCGATGTTGACGCCGCTTCTGCGAGCAGCGCAGGCCCGCAAGCTGCGCACCGCCGACGGGCTTGGCATGTTGTTGCACCAAGCGGTGCGCGGCTTCTCGCTGTGGTTCGGCAAAAGACCTGAAATCACAGCGGAATTGCGGGCAGTGCTGGAAGCCGATCTCGGCACTTAATCCGCAAAAGCGCTGGAATAAGTCCGACAGCCTCGGGGTTTCAAACCCTGTCCGAGGGGCGTTACACGCACGGTTACAGACAGAGTCGGGAGGACGGAAATCATGACATTCGGAAAATCCGGGAAAGTGACTGCGGCCGCTTTTGCGCTGCTGCTCATCGCTTCGTTCGCGGCGGCGCAGGCGCCGCAAACAGTGCGTATTCGCGGCGAGATCGAAGCGGTGGACGGTCCGATGCTGACCATCAAGGCCCGCAACGGCGACCGCGTGAAGGTCAAGCTCGCCGACAACGCGCGTGTTATCGCAATGGTCAAGGCCTCGCTCGCCGACATCAAGCCAGGAGCTTTCATCGGCGTAACGGCCATGCCGCAGCCCGATGGCAGCCAGAAAGCGATTGGGCTTCACATCTTCATGGATGCGCAGCGCGGCGTGGTGCCGGCGCGCTCTACGCCATGGGATCGTGAGCCAGGCAGCACAATGACCAATGCCGATGTGGAGTCCACAGTTGCCAGCGTCGACGGCCAAGTCATCATGGTCAAATATCCTGACGGCGAGAAAAAGATCATCGTTCCCCCCAACACGCCGGTCGTTGCATTCGCGCCGGGAACCACCGGCGATCTCAAGCCGGGCGCGCAGATGATCATTTTCGCGGCGCAGAAAATGCCCGACGATTCCCTCATGGCATCCGGCATCAATGTCGGTCGCGATGGCGCCGCGCCGCCGATGTAGAACGAAATAAGCGCGCGACTTGGAGAAACTCATGAACATGAAAAGTAAGCTGACCGGCATTGTCTTGCTCGTAGCGTGCGTCACTACGACAGCACTTGCGCAGCAGCCGCCGACGGTACGCGCAAGCGGTACGGTCGGTAGCGTCACCGGCACGTCTTTCGTCCTCAAGCCAAGTAATGGCGAGGACGTGACGGTGAAGCTCGCCGACAAGGCCCAGATATTCGGAGCCGAGCCCGCGAAAATCGCCGACATAAAGACCGGCGATTTCATCGCGGTCGGCGCCATGCCGCAGCCGGACGGCAGTCAGAAGGCCATCCAGGTCACAATCTTCGCCGAATCCATTCGCGGCGTCGGCGAAGGTTTCCATCCCTGGGATCGGCCGAATTCGACTATGACCAATGCCACCGTCGACACCACGGTGGCCGGTGTCGACGGTCAGGTGGTGACCGTCAAATACAAGGACGGCGACAAGAAAATCGTCATCGGTCCCAATGCCGAGATCCGACGCTATGTTCCAAGCGACATCAGCGAATTGAAAGCTGGTGCTGTTGTCGCCATGCCGCGGGCGGAAAAGCAGGTCGATGGCTCGCTGCAAACCGGACGCATCTATATCGGGCGTAACGGCGTGAAGCCGTAGACAATCTAGGCTCCAGACAGCTGTCATTTGACCCGGCGCTCGCAGACGGGTCAGGCTGTCGTTGTCGGAAAAATTCCCGCCGTACGAATACTACGGCGCGACCGGCAATGCGTAGGCCTACAGCGCTTATTGCCAATGCCTATCGCAGTGCCGACGGAAATCGCTGTCGGTCCAGCAATGACCCCTGCTGATCGAGGGGCCCCAAAACGGCTTGCCCCACACCGCGCCAACCACGCCGCCGACCACGGCGCCGGGAGGACCGGCGACGATCAAGCCGGTTCCGGCGCCGGCCACCGCGCCCACCATATCGGCGCGGGCGCTTGAAGCCGCCATCACACCGGCAAAGATCGCGGTCGCCACCAAAAGTTTACGCATGAGCTACTCCTTCCACCCTGCGACGCCTTCACGGGCGCCGTCGTAAGGTTCGATAAGCATGATCTTCTCGGAAAACCGGTTTCCACTTTTCCGGATCATGCTCTGAAGAATTTTAGTAACACGCGATACCTTTTCATAAGGTTGACGGGTGGAACCCATCCCCTGCCCCGAAGGTGGTATCTTTCCACCTACATTGCGGCAATCACGCGGCGGTCGATCTCGTCCACGCTGTTGACGCCCATGAGCGCCATGGTGATGTCGAGCTCGTTGCGCATGATGTCGATGGCACGGGCGACGCCCGCCTGCCCGCCGGCGCCGAGGCCGTAAATGTAAGCGCGGCCGCTCATGCAGGAATGGGCGCCGAGCGCCAGCGCCCGCGCGATATCCTGGCCGGAGCGAATGCCGCCGTCGAGCATGACCTCGAGCTCTGAGCCAGCCGCCTCGACGATCGGCGGCAGCGAAGCGATCGAGGATTGCGCGCCGTCGAGCTGACGGCCGCCGTGATTTGATACGACGATCGCCGCGGCGCCGGTCTTCGCGGCAATGCGCGCATCTTCGACGTCGAGAATGCCTTTGAGGATGAGCTCGCCCGGCCAAATGCTCCTGATCCAGTCGACGTCTTTCCAATTCAGCGTCGCGTCGAATTGTTCGGAAATCCACTTCGACAATACGGTGACGCTTTCCATGCCGGGATAGTGCCCGGCAATATTGCCGAAGGTCTTGCGCTTGCCGCGTAATATGCTGAGCGCCCAGGCCGGCTTAGTCGCGATGTCGATCACGTTCTTCAACCGAATCTCCGGCGGCACGGTCATGCCGTTGCGAATGTCTTGATGACGCTGGCCGATCACTTGCAGGTCGACGGTAAGAACGAGCGCGCTGCATTTGGCCGCCGCGGCGCGCTCGATAAGAGCGCGAATGTAGCCGCGGTCCTTCATGACATAGAGCTGAAACCAGAACGGCTTTTCGACCGCTGCTGCGACATCCTCGATCGAGCAGATCGACATCGTCGACAGCGTGAATGGAATTCCAGCGTTCTGTGCGGCGCGGCAAGCCAATATCTCGCCGTCGCCGTGCTGCATGCCGCACAGCCCAATCGGCGCTAGCGCCAGCGGCAGCGCCGCAGCCTCGCCGAGAATGGTGGTCTTGGTGCTGCGATTGCTGACGTCGCACAATATGCGCTGCCGAAACGTGATGCGCTCGAGATCGGCCCGGTTGGCGCGCAGCGTCTCTTCGGCATAGGAGCCGGCTTCTGCATAATCGATGAACGCGCGCGGCACCTTGCGGTGCGCGGCCTGCCGCAAGTCCTCGATGCAGGTCATGTATTTCATGGCGAGGTTCCCAGCTCTCGCCTAGTTTTAGCACACGATGCTCCCTGTTTCGCCAATGCGGCGAGGGAACCGGCGCGAGATTCGGGCGTTATTTGACAGGTTTGACCTGCCGGGCTGACGGGATTCTCCCCGCCAGCCTTTTTCGGCGATTGCGGAAGGCACGTGATGGATCAGTGGAACAAGCATCGCTCCCACCAAGTGGCTTATGCGGGCTTCGAGGACACCGGGCGCAGCGAACAGGAAGCCAAGCGCCGGGAAAAAGAAGAGCGGCAAGCGCGGGAAGCCAAGCACCGAGCGGTGCTCGATGAGGCACTCGAACTGGGGCTCGAAGAGACCTTTCCGGGCTCCGACCCGGTTTCCGTCACCCAGCCGCCGCCCAGCGTCTACGACAAGCCCGAGACCTGAAAACTCTGCCACGGGCCCGGCCCAACCACGGAACAGTTGCCCTAGCGCGTTGATTTCAGCGCATTTTATGCTGAACAAGGCATTATTTGGAAAGGTAAGATTACCCAATATTTTTTGAAGCGATAAAGACCCATTACGGGCTAGTATCGCCGATCGGAGTGGTCGGCGTGGGGCCCAGACAATGGTTCGCAAGTATTTTGGCACGGACGGCATTCGTGGCCTCGCCAATGGCGTGATCACGCCCGAATTGGCGTTGCGCGTGGGCCAGGCGACGGGTCTCGTATTTCGTCGCGGCGAGCATCGCCATCGCGTGGTGATCGGCAAGGATACCCGCCTCTCCGGCTACATGATCGAAACCGCGCTGGTCGCCGGTTTCACCTCGGTGGGCATGGACGTGCTCCTGCTCGGCCCGATCCCGACGCCCGCGGTCGCCATGCTGACGCGCTCGATGCGCGCCGACCTCGGCGTGATGATTTCGGCCTCGCACAACCCTTACGACGACAACGGCATCAAGCTGTTTGGTCCGGACGGCTACAAATTGTCGGACGAGGTCGAACACAAGATCGAAAAGATGATCGACGCCGACAAGGCCAAGCAATTGGCGAAGAGCGCGGAACTCGGCCGCGCCAGGCGCATCGACGGCGTTCACGACCGTTACATCGAATTCGCCAAGCGCACCATGCCGCGCAATCTCTCGCTCGACGGCCTGCGCGTCGTGATCGATTGCGCCAACGGCGCCGCTTATCGGGTGGCGCCCGAAGCGTTGTGGGAGCTCGGCGCCGACGTAGTGTCGATTGGTATCGAGCCGGACGGCTTCAACATCAACCGCGAATGCGGCTCGACCGCGCCGGATACGCTGTGCCGCAAGGTGCGCGAAATGCGCGCCGATATCGGCATTGCGCTCGACGGCGATGCCGACCGCGTCGTCATCGCCGACGAGCACGGCCACCTCATCGACGGTGACCAGCTTCTCGCGGTGATCGCCGAAAGCTGGGCGGAAGACCGCCTTCTCACCAAGCCGGGCATCGTCGGCACCGTGATGACCAATCTGGGTCTCGAGCGGCATCTGCAATCGCTCAAACTCTTGCTGGTGCGCACGCCGGTCGGTGACCGCTATGTGCTCGAGCATATGCGCGAGAACGGCTACAATGTCGGCGGCGAGCAGTCCGGCCACATCATCCTGTCCAACTACACCACCACCGGCGACGGCTTCATTGCCGCGCTGCAATTGCTGGCGGTCGTGAAAAAGAAGAACAAGCCGGTATCGGAGGTCTGCCACCGCTTCGAACCGCTGCCGCAGGTGCTGCGCAATGTGCGCTACCGCAGCGGCAAGCCGCTCGAACATTTGCAGGTGCGCTCCGCGATCGCCGACGGCGAAAGTCGTCTTAACGGCCACGGCCGCCTGGTCATCCGGCCGTCCGGCACCGAGCCCGTGATCCGCATCATGGGCGAAGGCGACGACAAGGCGATGGTCGAGGAAGTGGTCGACGGTATCGCCGAAGTGCTCGCCGCGCACGCGGCGTGACGTCCTGCAACGCGACGGCGGGGCAAATCATCATCCCCGCGTTTTCAAGAACTGCGCGAAGGCTTTCAGCGTCGTCTCCGAGACATAATGCTCGATGCCCTCGGCGTCGGCCTCCGCCGCTTCCGTCGGCACGCCGAGCGCGCGCAGGAGATCGACCACGAGCCGGTGGCGCACCCGCACCCGATTGGCCAGCGCGTGGCCCTTCTCGGTCAGAAACACGCCGCGATAGGGGCGCGCCGTCGCCAGCCCAGCGCGTTTGACTCGGGCGATGGTTTTGATCGCCGTAGCGTGCGATACCCCGAGCCGCCGGGCAATGTCGGTCGGCCGGGCCTCGCCTTCGCTCTCGAGCAGATCCGCGATCAGCTCGACGTAATCCTCAAGCAGCGCGGTCGATTGCGCCGACCGCGTCTTGCCGAAGCGGCGTGCCTGGGTTCCTTCCGCCGGAAGCTTGCCCATAACGACCTGATACGAGGGAATCTGCTGCGTCACGCCGGAGCGAGAACATATTTTTCTTCTCGTGTCAAAATGTAGTCTAGGCTACATTGTGCAGCCATTGACGAAAAGCGCCACAGTCATTATACTGTAACCGGTGCTACATTTTGGTGTGATTGCTGCATGAGGCCGCCGGAAATGAACAGCCTGCCGGCGAACGAGGCGGTAGCACGGCCGCCTTCGCTGACCGAGCGGACCGTCGCTGCCGCCCATCAGGCGCTAGCCGGGAAGCGCCGCGGTTTTGGCGCGGCGCTGGCTTTCACCGGGCCGGCCATCATCGCCTCGATCGCCTATATGGATCCCGGCAATTTCGCCACCAACATCCAGGCCGGGGCCAAATACGGCTACGGACTGTTATGGGTGGTGCTGCTCGCCAATGTCATCGCCATGCTGTTTCAGGGCCTTTCGGCCAAGCTCGGCATCGTGACCGGCCGAAACCTCGCCGAACTGTCCCGCGATCACTTTCCCCAGCCGGTGGTGTGGGCAATGTGGGGGGTCAGCGAAATCGCCGCCATGGCGACCGATCTCGCCGAGTTCCTCGGCGGCGCCATCGGACTGTCATTGCTTTTTCACCTGCCGCTCTTCGGCGGAATGATCGTGACCGCGATCGCGACCTACGGGCTTTTGATGCTCGATGCCTATGGTTTCCGGCCGATCGAGCTGATCATCGCCGCGATCGTGGGGGTCATCGGGCTTTGTTATCTCGCCGAGATGTTCATTGCGCCGGTGGATTGGGCATCGGCGGCGTTCCATGCCGTCACGCCGCAGCTCGCCGACGCCGAAGCTTTGTTGCTCGCGGTCGGCATTATCGGCGCGACCGTGATGCCGCACGCTATCTATCTGCATTCCGGCTTGATGCAGGCGCGGGTGCCGCTGCGCAACGACACCGAACGGCGTAAGGTCTTGAGCTTCTCCAACCGGGAAGTCGTCATCGCGCTCAGCATCGCCGGATTGATCAACATGGCGATGGTCATGATGGCGTCGAGTGCCTTTCACGCCGGCCATCCCGAGGTCGCGGAGATCGAAACGGCCTATCACACGCTCACGCCGCTCCTCGGCGGCGCCGCGGCGGGAATTTTCCTGGTGTCGCTGATCGCGTCGGGCATCTCGGCCTCGACGGTGGGAACCATGGCCGGGCAAATGATCATGCAAGGCTTTGTCGGATTTCGCATCCCGATCTGGCTGCGCCGGGTCGTCACCATGCTGCCGGCCTTTGTCGTCGTCGCGCTCGGCGCCAACGCGACCAATGCGCTGGTGATCAGCCAGGTGGTTTTGAGTATTGCGTTACCACTCCCCATGATCTCGCTGATTATCTTCACCAGCAGAACCGACATCATGGGAACCTTTGCGAACAACAAGCTGACGCGCGCCGTCGCAGTGATCGCAACGGGGTTCGTGCTCATGCTCAATGTCGTTTTGATTGCTTTGAGTATCTAGGAAATCCGACCCGAGCCGGCGCGATACTGATCCCGGATTGCAAATGCGCAATCCGGGCTATTTCCTCATTCGATCAACCAACTCGCGGTACTTTCGTACCGCAACGTCACTAAAGCGTCTTCAGATTTTCTGCTGCCGACTTGCCGGTCTTGCGGTCCACCACGACTTCGAAGGAAACGCGTTGACCCTCCCTCAACTCGCGGAGGCCGGCGCGTTCGACGGCGCTGACATGGACGAATACGTCCTTACCACCGCCTTCGGGTTGAATGAATCCATAACCCTTCTGCGCGTTGAACCACTTCACGGTACCGTCGTTCACGGGTATCTCCTCATAGACATGTCAGTGTGAGCCGCGCGATTGTGCTCGGCTCGGTTCGATCGAGATTTTGGTGAAAGATTGTCAGTCAGGCGCGCTTATCAGTTCGCTGCAAGGCCAAGTCGTTCGGGCCGAAAACTCGATGCGATCTTTTAACCGCAACGCATAATCTCTGCAAGACCGCGTCCGCGCGATTGTGACAGCTGCGTGAGAGCGTAAATGAAATCAAAACATAGATGTGCGCGAAATTATTCGCTAACCGCGATCGCATCGCCGCCGCGTTTTGCAGATGCAACGATCGCATCGAATACCGCCATACCATGAAGCACGTCGGCGATCGGCACCGGATAGGCGTTGCCGTCGCGGATAGCGTGTGCGAATGCGGTCAACTGCGCGCGCAACATATCGAAGCCAGAAAATTCCAAAACCTCATCTGGCGGCGCAGTGACCAGTCCGGTCGGAGCTGCGGTCGAGGCCGGCGTGAAACGGAAATGGGAAAGATCGGCGCGCGTGATTTCCGCGAGGCCCTTGGTGCCGTAACTCGCAAACGAAAAATTCGTCGCCGTCGCAACCGAGCCAAATATCAGGCCGGTCGCGCCGGTCGCGAACCGCAGCATGATCGTGGTGGTATCGTCCGACGGTCCCGGATAGTTGCGCGCCGTGACGCAACGCACGTCGCGCACGCGGCCGGCGAATTCGATCATGTGGTCGAGCGCATGCACGCCGACGGCGGTGAACGCGCCGGCCGGCGCCTCTTCGGGCTCCGCGCGCCAATTGTCCGGCGCGATGAATTGCGCCGTCGACGTCGTGTGCTGCGCCACAAGCGCAATGACATTGCCGAGCCGGCCATCCGCAATACGCGCGCGCAATTCGCCGATGCTTGGATGAAAACGCCGGGTGAAGCCAACCGCCAGGATCAGACCGGATTTGTGCGCGGCATCGGCGACGACACGCGCGCTGGCCAGATCGAGCGTCAGCGGTTTCTCGACGAAAACGTGTTTTTTCGCGGCAATGGCCGACAGCGCCTGCGCCTGATGCTGGCTGTGCGGCGTCGCTAGAACGACGGCGTCGATGTCGGGATCGCGCAGGATGTCGTCATAGCTGTCGACCAGCTTGATCTGTTTCGAGCGGCAAAAATCCTCGGCCTTGACGCGCGTGCGCGTCGTGCCGGCTACGAAAAGAAGTTCGTGATCGCCACCGTCGCCTTTGCCGGTCACGGCATTGACCAGCGAGCGTCCCCAGCGGCCCAACCCGACGATAGCGGCTCGGATCATTACGCCTCAAAATTGCGTCGGGCGGCGCGTTGCGCGCCGTCGCAGCGGTCGTTGCTAAGTATCCGAGCCATGAATCCGAACATGATTGATTATAACACATTTGTTACGCGCCGACCGAGCCGTTACGGCCCTTGTTCGGGGACTTGCCGGGCGATGACGCCAATGCAACAAACCCCGCACTTAGATTTTTCGTTGAGCATGATCTTTTCCGAACACCGGCTTGCACCCATCGGATCAAGTCCGAGGGCAGGCTTTTCGGGATCATGCTCCAAATGTCGGCGGTCAAACGGAGGAATTCGCCCATGCGGATAGTTGCGCTCGAAGAGCATTTTTCGGTACCGGCGGTAAGCGGCCGCATTCCGAAAGACGTGGTGAGCCGCCGCGGATTCCGGCCGAGGAATCTCACGCCGGGCGCGCCCAATCCGGCGGAGCTATTGCCGGAATTCGCTGAAAAGCGGCTGAAGTCGATGAACGACGCCGGCATCACCGTGCAGGTGCTGTCGAATGCCGGCCCCGGCCCCGATCTCATGCCGGGTCCGGATGGCGTCGTTGCCGCAAAAGAAGTCAACGATCACTTGGCGAAGGAAATCTCGCGCCATCCGGATCGCTTCGCCGGCTTCGCCGCGCTGCCGGCGCAAAGTCCCGATGCCTGTCCGGTGGAGCTCGAGCGCGCCGTGAAAGAGCTTGGCTTCCTCGGCGCCATGGTCAACGGCACCACCGAAGGCCGCTTCCTCGATCACCCGAGCTATGACGGCCTGCTCGCCGCCGCCGTCGAACTCGACGTCCCGATCTATGTCCACCCGCACATTCCGCCGGAGCCGGTGCGCCAGGCCTATTTCTCCGAGCTTCCCGAAGGCGCGGCGCGCGTGCTCGAGACCGCCGGCTGGGGCTGGCATTCGGAGACCGCGGTGCATGTTCTGCGCATGGTGGTCGCCGGCACGTTCGACCGTTATCCCAAGCTGAAAATCATCATCGGCCATATGGGCGAGATGATTCCGATGATGATGGCCCGTTTCGACAAAACCTTTGCGCACGATATCGCGCACCTGAAGCGGCCCGTCTCGCGCACCATCCTCGATCAAGTCTGGATCACGACCAGCGGCATTTTCGATCAGCCGCCGTTTATCTGCGCGCTGCAGATATTCGGCATCGACCGCATCTTGTTCTCGGTCGACTATCCGTTCGCACCCGACGCCGCCGGCCGCAAGTTCCTCGATAATGTCGCGCTGGCGCCGGCTGATAAGTTAAAGCTCGCCCACGGCAATGCGGACGCGCTGTTGAAGCTCAAGCCGGGTAAGACCTAGCCGCAACGGCGGCCCTTCCGCGCTGGATGGCGCTCCCTACGGATGAGTGAGAAATGATTGGCGCCAAATAGTTAGCCAATTTTGCCCCCTACAAAGCTGCCATTGGAACACAAGGGACATTTTTGCGATTGGCAAACTGTGAGGCTTGCGCAGCAACCTGTGGCCGAGCGGTTATGAGCGCCGTGACTCCACCGAAAAGTTCAATAATAATTGGTGCTTTTGCGCTTGCTCTATACCTCGCCGGTTTACTCGCGCTCAGCGTCGGGGGGGCTGGTCCTCTTTCGCTCGATGGCCATATGGCGCGTGGCACGCGCGATGCTGACCGACAAGGGTACTGAGCGCCACGCCGTTCCGGCTCTCGACAGCGCCGTCTTGGGAACGGTCATCGAAACGACCGCCGGCCGTCCCCCGTCGCTAAAGCGAAATAATCGACCTACGCTTATGCCGTTATAAAGCTTGAAAAGCGGACGTTATATGCTCTTTATGTGCACTTAAAGTCGTCGAGGGGGGAGATGCAAATTCGAAACCTGCTCCTCAGTTCCGCCGCAGGTCTTTTGTCAGTGACAGCTGCCCAGGCGGCCGATCTTCCTGTCAAAGCCAAGCCGGTGGAATACGTTAAGGTCTGTAATCTTTACGGGGCAGGATTTTACTATATGCCCGGTACCGACCTTTGCTTGAAGATCGGTGGCTATGTGCGCGCTGAGGCAGGCTGGGGTTACAACGGCAACTTCGCCGGTGGGGGTCCTTTCAACGGCAACGCTGGCTCCCGCTCAACGAACAACCTCTTGTTCCGCGGCCGCGGCTACATCACGGCTGATGCTCGCGAGCAGACCGCTTACGGTACGGCTCGCGGTTACATGGCCGTTGGTCTGAGCACCAACGACGTCGGCCTGAATACCGCCGCTAACGAGTTCAGCGCGAAACGTGCTTTCGTGCAGTTCGCCGGATTCACCGCCGGCATCGGCCGGTCGTTCTACGATTTCTACGAAACGGAGGCCATTGGATATAACGGCGGCATCTATCCTTCTTCCAGTACGGGCGATGTGGGCTGGATGCAGATTGGCTACACTGTGGAGCTCGGCCATGGTCTGGCGGCGACTCTCGCGATGGAAGGACGCCGCACCACGCAGATCATCGATGCTTCGTCGTTGACTGCAGCTGTTCCAGTGTTTAGCAGCGTCCCCGGCGGCTCGATCGTCGCCGGCGGCTATCCGACGGCCTCTCCCGGCGCGACCGCGAACAACGGTGCTTATGGCGGCCAGCAGCTCGGCGACATCGTCGGCAATCTCGCGCTCGATCAGGCTTGGGGTAGCGCGCAGATCATGGGTGCGTTGCACGACGTCAATTCGACCTATTACAGCACCGCCATTGGCGGCGCCCCGAGCGCCGGCTTCGTTGGGGCGGGCGGTGCGAATGTTGGGCATCCGGGAGATGCTTGGGGCTGGGCAGCCGGTGCCGGTCTGCACCTCAACTTCCCGATGATCGGCGAGGGCGACTACTTGCAAGCCCAAGTCAACCTCACCGAAGGCGCTGAGCGCTACCTCATCTTCAGCCCCAACACGAACTGGAGCAAAGTGGATCATGGCAAGCTCGCCTACGGCGTGCTCAGCGACTGCGTCTACGGGGGCACGCTCGGCACGGGTACAACGACAGGCTGCAACCTGACCACAGCGTGGGGTTTCAACGCGGCCTACGAGCATCACTGGAGCCCGGCGTGGCAGACCTCGGTCTACGGCGGCCAGACTGCGGTCAGCTACAACAACCAGGCCAATGCGATGTTGTGCTCTGGAGCAGGCTTCGGCACCGGTGGTAACGGTACCGCCGCTGTTGCTGCAGCGGGCTGCAACAACGACTGGTCGGTTTGGTACATCGGCTCCCGCACGCAGTGGAACGTGACGAAGAGTTTCTACCTGGGCGTCGACGTCATGTATGAAGAGCTCAACAGCGCGACCACGGGTTCGGCCGGTGCTCCGCTCGGCTATTCAGGCGGCACGTCGGCGGCGACCAGCATCGGCGGCGCGACGGGTACCGAAGCTCATTCGAGCAACTGGACGATCCGGTTCCGTGCGCACAGGGACTTCCTGCCCTAGCGCTCCTTGCAACGACTTTGCCCCTGCGGGAAAGACTTCGCCATCTTCAGCTTCCCTGGAGGGGCTCGCCCCGGCACTGTCCATGCCGGGGCACAAAAGCCGACAGCATTGGGGCGCACTTCTCGCCGCCCCCGAATGGATCGCGACCAGCGCCGAGAGCGAAAAGACCGGCCAACTCGTGCAGAACATCAGCAATGAGTTGCTAATGCCGACCTCATTTCTTTGATGGAATGAGTGGCGGGCAGAGCTACGCGACTTGAACAGACTCGCAGCCTAAAAGGAAGTTCACGGATCAAACGGATTTGTTGCCCGATTTCGGAAGCTATTTCCGGGGCGCGACGCTGCCACGTAATCCGCGATGGTGGCATCAAGCAAGACGGGGAATTACATTGGCTTTGAGAATTTGCCGGGGAGGATGCGTTGCGGAGGTAACAGTCGGCATGCCTGAAGCAGGAACAGTTTCTCGCGCCATTGGGCAACCCATACGACGCAAAGAGGATCTGCGATTCATAACCGGCAAGGGCCGGTACACTGACGACTTTTCCTTGCCGCAACAGGTCTATGCAGTGATGGTGCGTTCGCCCCATCCACACGCCCGCATCCTCGGCGTCACCTCCGACAAAGCGCGTGCTATGCCGGGTGTTCTCGCCGTCTATAGCGGAGAGGATTGCCGCGCCGCGGGGCTGAAGCCGATACCGCACGAGGCGGTGCCGTCGACAAAGCACGACATGAAATTGACCGCACCAGATGGGGGCAAGGTGTTTCTTGGTCCGCATTGGCTCTTGGCCTGGGACAAGGCACGCCATGTCGGCGAGGCGGTCGCCATGGTCGTTGCCGAGACCTTGGCGCAGGCCCTCGACGCCGCAGAAGCGGTCGAGGTCAACTATGAGCCGCTTCCGTTCGTGCTCGATGCTGACGCAGCGCTCGCTGAAGGTGCGCCTGCAATCTGGGACGAAATCCCCGACAACGTCCCGGTCGAGACGCACTTTGGTGATGCGGCCGCGACTGATGCGGCATTTACTCGCGCCGATCATGTCGTCCGCATGGAATTTCATGTGGGTCGCGTCACGGCTGCGCCGATCGAGCCGCGCGCGGCCTTGGGCGAGTACGATGCCAAGACCGGCCGCTATACGCTCCATGCAGGAACGGGTGGCGCGGTTCGCCAGAAGCGCGAGATTGCAGCAGTCCTCGACGTTCCGCTCGAACAGGTGCGCGTCGTGACGGCCGACGTCGGCGGCAATTTTGGTTCCAAGAACAGACCCTATGTCGAATATGGGCTTGTCCTTTGGGCGTCGAAGATGCTTGGCCGGCCAGTCAAGTTTACCGCAACTCGCTCCGAGGCCTTCCTTACCGACAGCCAGGGCCGCGATCTCGTCACCAAGGTCGAACTCGCGTTGCGCAAAGATGGCCGCTTCCTCGCCATGCGCGCCGACAACATCAGCAATATCGGTGCACGATGCATGTCGCTGTCGCCGTTGAGCAAGGGCTCCGCGCTGATCACCGGCTCCTATGATATTCCGGCGGCGAGCCTGCGCTCGCGTGCAATATTCACCAACACGATGATGACGCAGCCCTATCGCAGCTCAGGCCGGCCCGAGGTCACGTACGCGATCGAACGCTTGGTCGATCGAGCCGCGGAGGAACTTAAGCTTGATCGCCTGGCCATCCGCCAGATGAACTTAGTCCGCGAAGACCAGATGCCCTACGTTAACGCCGTGGGCGCGCGCTACGACAGCGGCACTTATGCTGCCAATATGGATCTGGTGCGGCGCATCGCCGACTGGGACGGATTTCCGAAGCGTCGTGTAGAGGCAAAAAAGCGCGGCAGGCTCCTCGGCCTGGGCTTCGCCAATTACGTGGAATCCTCAACTGGTTCGCCGCGGGAGCGCGCCGAGATCACCGTATTGCCAGAAGGCCGCGTGCGCTTGGTGATTGGGACTCAGTCGGCAGGGCAGGGGCAGGAAACCAGTTTCGCCCAGGTTTTAGCAGACCTGTTGTCGGTTCCGGTGGCAAGCATAGACACTATTATGGGTGATACCGACATCGTCAGCATTGGCGGTGGCTCGCACTCTGGCCGCTCGATGCGCCACGCGGCGACAGTCATTGCCATCGCCAGCCAAGCACTAATCGAGCGCGGCAAGGCGAAAGCGAGCCATCTGCTCGACGCTTCAGCAGAAAATATGAGCTTTACCGACGGGCGATTTGCAGCGCACGGCCGTAATCGGAGCTTCGATTTTTTCGATCTGGCGCGTGAGGCCACGCACGTGACGCTCCCAAATGAATTGCAAGGAGGGCTGGCCGCGGCCGCGAATAACGAGATGCAGGAACAGGTCTTTCCCAACGGGGCCGCAGTGTGCGAGGTGGAGATCGATCCGGACAATGGGGCACTCGAACTCACGCGCTACGCGTCGGTTGACGATGTTGGCCGCTGCATCAATCCGCTCATCGTTGACGGGCAAACGCATGGCGCCATCGCCCAGGGTATTGGTGAGGCGCTGTGGGAGCAGATTTATATCGATCCCTCGTCGGGCCAGCCACTTACCGGCTCGCTACAGGATTATACGCTGCCCCGCGCGGGCCATCTTCCGGGCTTCCAAACCGAGATCGTTGAAGTTTTGTCGCCAACCAACCCCTACGGAATCAAGGCGGCCGGGGAAGGCGCCACGACACCGGCACTCGCTGTCGCCATAAGTGCCGTCCTCGACGCATTGGCGCCACTTGGCATCCGCGACGTTCCCATGCCAGCCACAAGCTTCGCGATTTGGCAAGAAATTCAAACCGCCAAGACGGCCCGTGCATGAGAATGCAGATGCTGGCGGCTAGTGTGCGGAGGAAACATTGTTGAAAACCAGCATCGACGCCCTCATTGCACTATTGCCGATCGTCGTATTGTTTGTGGGCTTTCTAGTATTCAAGCTGACAGCTTTCAAAACCAGCCTGTACGCTTTGATGCTGGAAGTGGTGGTGGTGCTCGCCTATCATGGTCAAGCGCCGCTGAGGGTTATTGAAGCGTCGCTCTGGGGCATCATCACGATTTGGTCAGGCTTTCTCGTCCTCTATACCGGGCAAATCTTTGGACAGGCCTATCGTAGCACCGGCCTACTGGCAGTCCTTCTTGAATCCGTTGGATCGATCGTCCCGGCGCAGGACAAAGAAGCAAAGGCTCTGGCGCTTGTCGTCGTTATTGGTGGATTCATCGGTGCGTTTAACGGATTCGCGGTCTATCCCGTTGCAATTCCCGGCCTTGTGGCACTGGGCTTCGACAGCGTTTCCGCGATTACCAGTTTCCTTGTTTATTTCTCCTGGCCGCAGCCCTTTGTCAGCCTGTTCATCGTGCCTAACATTTCGAACGTGGCGACCCACGTGCCAGTCGCTGACATCATTCGCGCAGCCGGATGGGTCGCGATCCCGCTGGTTTTTGTGTCGTTACTCGGCTTTTTAAAGTTACTTGGATTTCGTTTTTTCACCGGGAAGACTCAGTTTCTGTTTTGGAGTATGGGATTGAGCAATACGCTTGCTCTCGTTCTTTTCACGCTGGTTTGGCCGCAGTTCGGTATCCTTATGCTAATCTGCGGTGCCGCGCTTTCGCTCGCGATACTCTATCTTTATGGGCGTGTTACCAAGGGGTCATCCGGTGTCTTATCGGACGCGACGGCGCTAGCCGCAGAATCACACAGATATTCCGGCGCGATGCAGTTTAGAGCTTACGCGCCGCTTCTCCTCGGGGTCGTTATTGTTCTCTTGACCACGGTACCCGCAGTCAAAGAACCACTTGGACATCTCAGTTTCAAAGTCGGGCTATGGGGATACAGTGCCATCGCCATCAACGTATTCACGTCCGCTGGGTTTTTCGTTTTCATCACTGCTTTGGCTTGCTATGCCTTTCGCATTGAACGGACCAATCCAGCAAAGGACTTTTTTGCTGCCAGCATGCGCGCCCGAGCGAGCTTGGCTACCCTCGCGGTCGGTAGCGCATTGGTCTATCTGCTGGTCGATACAGGGCAGATTCAACTTCTCGCCCGAGTTCTTACCGACGGCGGCAAACTCGCCTACGCGACGCTTTCTCCACTGCTGGAGACTTTGGGCGGCATTGCGTTCGGTCAAGGCCTGCCTGCGGATTTCCTTCTTGCCTCAATGCAAGTCCCTGTCGCGCCGGCACTTGGGATTTCGCTCGCGGTACTCGTAGGTATCGTCACAGTGATGTCGGAAGGCCCACCAAATCCATTGAAGCCGACGCAGATCGCCTACACACAGTCATTGGCAAATGTTCAAGGGAAAGATGGCGAAATCTTCCGTATCTGCCTTAAATGGCAGGTGTTAGCGCTCGTCGTGGCAACAGTGGCCGCTGTCGCACTCGTGCTTCTCTCAACCGGGTGACGGTTGCGCTCGGCTGATTGTGGGCATATTTCACTTTTCAACGCGGCGCACGGCTGATCACTGGATCGCGCCTTTGGTCCGCCCGCATAGGTGCCCACAGTTCTTTGCAGCGCGGTCGGAGAAAGCGCTGCAAATCTTGCGGCCCTATTTGCCGGAATTCTTTCCGCCCGGGGATTTTGGCCGCTCTGTTGAACACGTCAGAAACAAATTGAAGAAACACATCACAAATAATCGTGCTTCGTCGTGGTAATTGGTGTGTTTTTGTAACAAGCCAATCTCTGCTGTGTTGCTCACCATAGCTCGCGATGACGCGGGCGTGGTCGCCGGGCCTGCCCCGGTCGCAGTATGTTTTTGCGGAGTGTGCGATGTTTCCTATTGGCAAGGACAAGCTCTCCTTTCGAGAAATATCGGACTATTGGTCAAGGGAAATACAGCCTCCCGCAACACGGCTTGAGCTACTAGGACTTTTGGAAAGCGCATGGTGGCTCGGTGAAATTCGGGCGGATTCCGCAATGTCACGTCTTCAACTTCTCCAGGACATGTTTAAGTCGATGCATGATCGCGACGATCTAGGCATTGTGTTTGTTCAGGGCGAAGACGGCGGCTCACCGGCGATAACAGATTTGCCGGACGGCTGTGTGGTGGTCGATGTTCGTCGCCGTGTCAATGTTCCGTCGGGGGATGCGACCAGTTGGGATGAAGGGGCCTGTGAGATTGCTTTTCGTACGCTAGCTGAAACATCATCAATTGAGAGATATCCTGAAATTACACCGGGCTTGGCCTTTATCGAATTGACCCACGACGAATTCGACGACTGGCGCAGAAAGCGTGGGTACCCCAAACCGTCCTTTTTGGAGGCCTCGTGCCGCATCAGGAGAGCTAGACAAACCGAAAGCACAGGCCGGAAAACGGCCTCGTATCATTAAGTATTTAGCCGAAAATTTCCCCCTGAAAAAATTCCCCTCGGGTTCCTACGCCTTGGTTCCAAGTCAGTGGCTCCCTGAGATATACAGCCGAGAATCCAGCGAAGACGATCAGCGTGATTACTTCCTGCATGGTCTTGAGTTGTCTTACGTGGTCCATAAATCAAAATCGGCCACTGCGACTCTACCCGGCCCAAGATCGGCGATCACATCGTAGGCTAAGCCTTCCGCCGATAGGGGGCTGCGGCGTTAACGCACGCGGTCGCGCATTGAGCCCGCCCAGCTAGGTAGTACTCTGACACAGAAGGCTAGGTCGGGGGGCACCCCATCCTCACGCCGTGCCGCCCGGGGGGTCTCCGCACATGGTCGTGGAAAATCCGGCCTACGCGCTCGGTCACTCAAATCACGAGCTTGAGCGCTTAAGCGTACAAGAACGCTTCGTCGGACCGATCACGCGACAGTTCTTTCGGGAGGCGGGCATCAGCGCCGGTATGCGCGTACTCGATGTTGGCAGCGGCGCCGGCGATGTTGCATTTCTAACGGCTGAGCTCGTCGGTGAAAGCGGCGAGGTCATTGGTACGGACAAGGCCGCAGCGGCGTTGGCGACAGCGACACAGAGGGCAGCGGCTAAAGGATTGCGCAACGTAAGCTTCCGCGCAGGCGATCCCACCGAGATCGCATTCGACCGGCCTTTTGATGCGGTCGTTGGAAGATATGTCCTTCTATTCCAAGCCGACCCGGCAGCGATGGTGCGCGCGCTGATGAAACAGCATCTGCGCCCCGGCGGTTTGATCGTCTTCCACGAGCCGGATTGGATCAATGCGCGATCGTTTCCGCCAGCGCCGACTTACGACCGGTGTTGCCAGTGGATCGTCGACGCGTTCCGTGGGGCTGGTACCGATACCAATGCAGC
>DASQRX010000081.1:0-25940 GCA_035642635.1 Xanthobacteraceae bacterium | reverse complement strand
ATATCGCGAGTTCGAACGCTCTTCGACCGTCGCCGCCAATGCCTATGTCGGCCCGCGCGTGCGCAATTATCTCTCGGTGATGGACTCCCATCTTGGCAAAGCCAATTTCGACGGCACGTTCCTAATCGTGCAATCGACCGGCGGCCTGTTCGATATCGGCGAGGCGCGCGATTCCTGCATCCGCATGCTGGAATCGGGGCCGGCCGCCGGTGTGATCGGCACAAAAATTCTTTGCGACAGTATGGGCTTCGGCAATGCCATCGCCTTCGACATGGGCGGCACCACGGCGAAGGCCGGCGTCATTCACAACGGTCAGGTGCTGATGACGGGCGGCGCGCTGGTCGGCGGCTATGCCACGGGGCTTCCGGTGCAGATGCCAATGATCGACATTCAAGAGGTCGGCACCGGCGGCGGCAGCATTGCGCGCTCAGGTCTTGCCGGCGCGATGCGGGTGGGACCGGAAAGCGCGGGCGCGGTGCCGGGGCCGGTGTGCTACGGGCTTGGCGGCGAAGAGCCGACCATCACCGACGCCAATCTCGTGCTGGGACGGCTGGCAGCCGATCGCTTTCTCGGCGGCGAGATGAAGCTCGATGTCGAAGGCGCGAAGCGGGCCTTGAACGACAGGATCGCAAAGCCGCTCGGCCTTACGCTCACCGAAGCAGCCGAAGGCATTTTGCGCATCGCCACGACAAAAATGTCTCACGTGGTGCGCTGGGTGACGACCGAGCGCGGCCTCGATGCCGCGGACTTTGCGCTGGTTGCCTATGGGGGCGCTGGTCCCCTGCACGCCGCCATGGTGGCGCGCGAATTGGGCATCGGCAAAGTCATTATTCCCCGCGCTCCGGGGCACTTCTCCGCCTATGGCATGCTGATGGCCGATCTGCGCCGCGACTTCGTCCACACCTGGTTCACGCCGCTCGCCAAGGCGTCATTCGAGGACATGGAGAAGTTGTATGGGGACATGGAGCGCCGCGGCCGAGCCGGCATCAGCCACGCCCATGGCTACACTCTTATCGAGCTTTCGGAGATCGTCGTCTCGCGTGGCGCCGACATGCGCTATGTCGGCCAGGAGCATGCCGTCACCGTCGAATTGCCGACCGAACTGTTCGCGTCGCAGGATCGTGACGGCATCAAAAGCTGCTTCGATGCGGTGCACGAGACGCGCTACGGCTATTCGTCGCCGGGCGAGGCGGCCGAGATCGTCAGCCTGCGCTGTGCCGTCGTCGGCATCATGAAGAAGCCGCGCCAGCAGACCATGGATGCGGGAACGGCGGAGCCGCCGGCGGTCGCCTTTCGCGGCAACCGCCTGGTCTATTTTGCCGAAGCCGGATTTGTCGAGACACCGACCTACGATCGCGCCTATCTCGTCGCGTCCAACAAAATCAAAGGGCCGGCGCTGATCGAGGAATATGCCTCGACCACCGTGGTTCACCCGGGCGACGCGCTGGACGTCGACAGCCTCGGCAATCTGATCATCGGAACCGGGAGAAGCTGACGATGAATGTCGCCTTCGACAAGAAGTCGGACATCAAGCCGCAAGACGGGATCAAAGAACGGATCGACCCGGTCACCGTCGAAGTGGTGCGCAACGGTCTCATCGCCGCGACCGAGGAGATGAAGACCAATCTGATGCGCACCGCCTACAATATGATCATCTATGAGGCGCTCGACTTCACCGTGGGCCTGTTCAACGCGCGCGGCGAGACGGTGTCGATCGGGCTTGGCCTGCCGATGTTCATTCGCGGCATGAGCGACACCGTCAAGGCCAAGATCAAGCATTACGGCCTCGACAAGATGGATCCGGGCGACATTCTTCTCACCAACGACGCCTATACGACCGGCAGCCATCTCAACCACATGACGTTCTCGGTGCCGATTTTCCACGACGGCAAAGTCGTCGCCTTTTCGAGCTGCATGGCGCACTGGCCCGATGTCGGCGGCACGTTGTCGGGCGTCACCACCGACATCTATTCCGAAGGCCTGCAGATGCCGATCGTGAAGGCCTACCGCAAGGGCGAGCCGAACCAGGAGATCATGGACATCATCCGCACGAATGTGCGGGTGCCGGACAACGCCATGGGCGACCTGCGCGCCCAGATCGCGGCGGTGAAGACCGGCGAGAAGCGCTTTCTCGAAATGATCCAGAAATACGGTATCGATGCCGTGCTCGGCTCGATTGCGGCCATCATGGACCAGAGCGAGGCGTCGGCGCGCGAACGGGTGCGGGAAATTCCCGACGGCGTCTATGAAGCCGAGTCCTACATGGACGACGACGGCGTCGCACTCGGCAAGCGTATTCCGATCCGGGTCAAGGTCGAAGTCGCGGGTGACCGCATGAAGGTCGATCTGTCCGACGTATCGAAGCAGGTCTCGGGTTTCTACAATTCCGGCGAAACCGCCGGCCGTTCCTGCTGCCAGGTGGCGTTCAAGTGCCTGACTTCAGCGCTCGATCTGCCGATCAATGACGGGCAATTCCGCGCGCTCGACATCGTCCTGCCGCCGGGCCGTGTCGTGAGCGCGCAGAAACCGTCGGCGATGCGGATGTGGATGACGTTTCCGATGACAGTCGTCGATACGATCTTCAAGGCGCTGGCGCCGGCATTGCCCGACCAAGTGATCGCCGGGCATCACGCCGATCTCGTTCTCGCTCGCGTCAATGGCCACCGGCCTACCGACAACAGCTTTTACATCTATCTTGGCGGCCTGATCGGCGGCGGCTGGGGCGCCAAGCACAACAGCGACGGCGTCAACGCCACGGTCGCCATCAACGACGGCGATACCCATAACGGGCCAAGCGAGCAGGTCGAAGCGAAGTTTCCGGTGCTGGTGGAGCGCTATGCGCTGCGCCCCGATTCCGGCGGCGCCGGCAAGTTCCGCGGCGGGCTTGGCACCGAGCAGATTGTGCAAATGCGCGGCAAGATCTCATTCAACGCGCAGATGGATCGCGTGCGCTGCCGGCCGTGGGGTCTCTATGGCGGCCTCGCCGGGTTCGGCAATGCGGTCGCGATCCACCGCTTCGGTGAGGACGAACAGGGCTTCCAGAATGGCAAGGCCTTCAACCAGGTCCTGGAACCTGGCGACGCCTATATCATCCGCTCCGGCGGCGGCGGCGGCTACGGCTCGCCGCTCGAGCGCGAGCCGGAAAAAGTCGAGCGCGACGTGCGCCAGGGCTATGTCACCAAGGCCTCGGCCGAGAAGCACTACGGCATCGTGTTCCGCGACGGCACGCTCGACGTCGATATCGTGCGCACCCAAGCGCGCCGCGAAGAGATGCGCGCACAGGGATTACCGGTCAACGATCCCGAGTTGCCGGATGCGCCGGGCGAGGGCTGGTCGCTCAACCTCGATCGCCGCCGGCCGCAGAACAACAAGCAGCTGACCGATGAGGAACGGCTGGTCATCGCCATGTCCGGACGATGCTGTTAGCCGGACGACGGCTCCGCAGGGGCTAAAAAAAGTAGATAAAACAAAACCTTAACGCAGGTGGTCGGCCCGGCGCGGGCCGCCTGTGGAGAACCTCTGCGCGCAATTTGCCAAGAGGAAAGTTATTGGATTATGTTGGATCCAGCAATATCCATTATCCTTGAGGAGATCGAGTAGGCGATGGAACTGTTGGAACCCACCGTGACGGATTGCGCTCCGACCATTTCCGGCGCCCGGCGGTTGTCGGATATGCGCGGCAAACGCGTCGGCTTCGTCGACAACAGCAAGTGCAATGCCGATCTCTTCATCAAGCGTCTGTGCAGCCAGTTCGGCGACCGCTTCGCGGTCGTGCCCGGTCCGATCGTGCGCAAGCTCGCGCCGAAAGATCGATTGAGCGACGCCGATCTGTCGCGTCTCGCACAATGCGATGCGGTCGTGCTGTGCTTCGGCGATTGCGGCACCTCGACCTCGATCAATGTTGCCGACGCCGTCGAAATCGAGCGGCGCGGCATTCCGACCGCGACTGTGTTCAGCACCGCTTTCGCCGAGGCCGCGCGCAAGCAGGCGGCGGGCCGCGGCCTGTCAGAATTGCCGCTGGTTCGTGTCCCGCACCCGATGCATACGGCGCTGCAAAATACCGTGACCGAACGCGCTGATGCGGCGATGGACGCATTGGTCGAAAGCCTCACCCGCGAGGCCAAGAACTCGGCCGCGGCCAAGACGTCCGACTTTTTCGACGGCGCCAACGACAATGACGATCAGGAAATGCTGTTTGCGCGCGGCTGGACCGACGGCTTGCCGGTCGTGTTCCCGACCGTGCACAAAGTGGCCGTCATGGTCGAGGCCTCCGGCCGCGCCGCAAGCGAACAGATCGGACCTGTTCCGCCGTGCTGGCGCAACGCCACGATCGAGAAGATCGCGATCAATGCGGTGATGGCCGGATGTCGGCCGGAATATTTCCCGGTGGTGCTCGCCGCGATCGATGCGCTCCTCGACAATGACTGCCAGCTCTACGGCATTCAGACCGCGACCAACACCACCGCGCCGCTTCTCATCGTCAATGGCCCGATCGTCGGCGAGCTCGGCGTCAATGCCCGCGGCAATGTGCTCGGCCAGGGCGTGCGCGCCAATGCCACGATCGGCCGCGCGGTGCAGCTCGTGCTGCGCAATATCGGCGGCGACATCGCCGGCGAGACCGACATGGCGACGCACGGCCAAGCCGGCAAGTTCAGCTCCTGTATCGCGGAAGCGGAAGCCGACAGCCCCTGGACGCCGCTCCATGTCGAAGCCGGCTTCGCCGGGGAGGAGAACACGGTGACTGCGATCGGCGCGTCGGCGCCGCATAATATCTTTACTTACGGCTGCAAGACCGGGCAGGACATTCTCGAGCACTTTATCGGCGCGACGACGGGGCTTGGCCACAACAACATTATCTTCCCGACCGGGCCGCTCTTTGTCGTGAGCCCTGAGCACGCGGGCACTTTGGCCCGCGACGGTATCGGCAAGAACGAGATCCGCAACGCGGTGTTCGAGCGCGCCCGCATCCCGCTGTCGCGCTTTGCCAAGCGCAGCGTCGAAGGACTGCGGCATCGCCGGTCGCGCTGGTTCGCCGAAGTCGGCGACCCCGATCATATCGGCGTCGCCGACCGTCCCGAGGACGTCAATATCGTGGTCGCCGGCGGGGCCGGAATTCATTCGCTGTTCGTGCCGACGGCGTTCAGCTATCGCGCGGTGACGCGCCGCATCATGCGCAAAGACTGAGATCGGAAAAAGCTGCGGAGGATTTCGGACGAAGCGCAGCGTCAGCCTCGCGCGAGGATGCAACCAGCATTAGTATCAAGCGGCCAATGACGATAGGCTTTGGGCAAGCGGCGGTCGGAACAACGCAGCCAATTGTGCGCCGTTTCGGGGGCGAAGCGGAGCCGGGGACGTAGGGGTCCGGGGACGTAGGGGTAATGGATGCCGGATACGCAACACGCTGCTGCCCTCGATAGGGCGCCGCCCAAACCGGCCGTTGCGTGCACCGTCACGGGAGGCGTGCTGCCGGCACAGGCGCAAAAGTCCTGGGCAAAATCCTGGGGCTTGTTGATCGGCGCCGCCGCGCTTGTGGCCATCGTCACGATGCCGCAGCCGGCGGGGCTATCGATCGCCGGTCAGCACATGCTCGGCATCTTCGCCTTTGCGGTGATCATCTGGGTCACCGAGGCGGTGGAATACGCCGCGAGCTCCGTCATGCTGATGGCGCTGATGGCCTTTTTGCTCGGTATTGCGCCCGACCCGGCGCATCCCGAGCGCCTCATGGGGACGGGCACGGCCCTCTCCGCGGCCTTGGATGGCTTCACCAATCCGGCGGTGGCGCTGATTGCCGCTTCGCTGGTGATTGCGGCCGCGATGGCGATCACCGGATTGGACAAGCGCGTCGCCTTCAAAATCATTTCCTTGGTCGGCACCAGCCGCAGCCGTATTCTCATCGGCACGATCATCGTCATGGCCGTGCTGGCCTTTTACATTCCGACGGCATCGGCTCGCGTGGCCTGTCTGGTGCCGATCATATTGGGCATGATATCGGCGTTCGGCATCGACAAAAGAAGCCGCCTCGCCGGCATGCTGATGATGGCGATCGTGTATTTGTCCTTGATCTGGGCGATGGGTATCGCGACCGGAGCGGCGCAGAACGTTTACGTGAATGCGCTGATGGAACGCACGATCCACGTCAGAATCTCGTGGATCGATTGGCTGATCGTCGGTGCGCCGTTCTCGGCTGCCATGAGCGTCGTCCTCTATTTCCTGTTGATGAAAATGATGGCTCCGAGTGTGGGAGAAGTTGCAGCGGGAGAAGTCGCCGCGGGAAGCGACACTATTCCCTTGGCGACGGCAAAGCTCGGACCGATGACGGCGGCCGAGATCAGGCTCGTAATCTTTTCCGTTCTGCTTTTAGGTTTCTGGGCGACCGAAAATAAATTGCACGCCTTCGATTCGTCGTCGGTCGCAGTCGCGGCGGTGGCCTTGATGTTCGTGCCGAAGATCGGCGTGCTCAATTGGGGGCAGGTTCAGTCGCGAATCCCGTGGGGAATTCTCATTCAGCTCGGCATCGGCGTTGGTCTCGGCACCGCGCTCCTGAAAACCGGCGCGGCGGCGTGGCTGGCGTCTTATGTGGTCACCGCTTTCGACGTCCAGCACCTGTCGGTGTTCGCAATTCTCGCCGTGTTGTGGCTGTTCATGATTATCGTCCATTTGGGCTTCGCGAGCGGCGCCGCCATGGCAACCACGATGATCCCGGTGATGATCAGCATGTTGCAGCAGGCGCAAATTCCCACGCTCAAAGTGGCCGGCATCACCATGCTGCTCACTTTCGTGACCAGTGTCGGGTGGATTCTTCCGATCAACGGTCCGCAGAACATGCTGGCTTACGGCACCGGCACCTTCGAGGCGCGCGATTTCATCCGCGTCGGCGTCGTGCTCACTGTCGCGGCCTATGTGATGCTTCTGGTCTTTGCGGCGACCTATTGGCGCTGGCTCGGTTACACCTAGGGGGCTTGAAAATGCCACTGCGTATCCCTTTGCAAGATTCCGGCGCAGCCACCACCGCCGACGCGGCCTATCTGGCGCTGCGGCAGGGCATCCTTCAGGGCGACCTCGCGCCGGGCGAGCGGCTGCGCAGCGATGCGCTCGCCAACGAGCTGAAAGTGAGCCGCACGCCGGTGCGCGAAGCCCTGCGCAAGCTCGAGGCCGAGGGGCTGGTGCAACGCTCGGGCTCGGGCCTCATTGTCCGTGAATTCAGCGAGCAGGATCTCACCGAATTGTTCTATGTGCGCGAGGCGCTCGAAGGCATGGCGGCGCGCCTTGCGGCGGAGAACGCCACGCCCGGCGAAATCGCCGACATCCGCGAATTGCTCGACGACATGGAGGCAGTCGGGCAGCGCGGCGATGTCGTGGCGCTGCGGCCGCTCACCGCCGAGTATCACCGCTTGGTCGGACGCGCCGCGCACAATGGCCGGCTCCTGCAGTCACTGGAAAGCCTTTTGGAACACGTCCGGCAGATGCAGACCTCGACGCTCCTCAATATCGAGGGCCGGGCGGTCGACGCGCTCAAGGAACATCACGAGCTCTTGCAGGCCATCGAGGCGCGCGACGCTGATAGCGCCGAGAAACTCGCGCGCACGCACCGGCGCAAAACGCTCGAATTGCGCCGGCAATTGCTGCGCGCGCGATTGCGCGAGAGCCGGTCCAATGGCGGCAGATTGCGCGAAGGCGGGCTGGAAGACTAGACAAGCAAGTCAGATAGAGATTCGGTCGATCATGGCTGGTGAAACAAAGACGCTCGCCGAGTTTGCGACCGCGCTGCGGTACCAAGATATTCCGGCGCCGGTCATCGCCATCACCAAGGCCTGCCTCATCGACGCTGTCGCTGTGGCGCTGTTCGGCAGCAGTCTGCCCTGGGGTAAGAGCGTTGCTGGTTTTTCGCGGCATGTCGGCGGCAAAGGCTCGAGCACGATCTTGAGTCCGGTGCTCGATCGCGTCAGCGCCCCGGCCGCGGCGCTCGCCAACGGCACGTTCGCGCATTCCTTTGAGTTCGACAATTTGCGGCAGCCGAGCGTCGGCGTGCATCCGGGTTCGACCGCCTCGCTCGCCGCTCTTGCCGTCGCCGAGGAGTTCGCCGTCTCGGGGCGCGACCTGATCACGGCCTTGGTCGCCGGCAACGAATGCATGCTCCGCACCGGGCTTGCGGCCAAGAGCACCAGCGAGCATTTCGGCTTTCACGCCCCCGGCTTGACCGGCGTGTTCGGCTCCGCGATCGCCGCGAGCCGCATCATGGGCAATGACGCGCATGAAACCACTATGGCGATCGGCATCGGCGGCTCATTCGGCTCGGGCTTGCTGGCCTTCGCCAAAGCCGGCAATGGCGGCATGGTGAAGCGTCTGCATATGGGACGCGCGGCCGAAGGCGGCGTCACCGCGGCCTATCTCGCGGCGCGCGGTTTCGAGGGACCGGACGTCGTGCTCGAGGGCAAGTTCGGCTATCTCGACGTTTATGCCGAAGGCGGCGATCCCGCGCTCTTGGTCGAGGGGCTCGGCACGCGCTGGGACAGTCTGAATATCTGGTTCAAGATGTTTCCCTGCCATGTCACCGCGCAGGCGCCGGTGCGCGCCGTCCAGCAATTGCAGCGCGAGCACAAATTCAGCGCCGACGATGTCGCACGGATCGTGCTTGCGGCGTCGGACAAGGTGTTGTCGCATCACGCCGACCGCGCGCCGAGCGATGTCGGCACGGCGCAATACAGCGTGCCGTTCAGCGTGGCGCTCGCATTGTTTCGCGACCCCGCCGATCCGCAGGCTTTCTTGGACGGTCCGAACCAGAATCCGAAAATTCTGGAGCTCTGCCGCGCGATCGAATTGCGGCGCTACGAAACGGCGATCGCCGCGGGCCACAACGCGACGTGCCGGCTTGAGATCACATTGAAGGACGGCCGTATCCTGTCGGTCGACAAGAGCGATGGCGACGACCGCGATGCGTCGGCTTCCGTCGAGCCGCTCGTTGAGAAGAAGTTCTTCAACCTGACAAGCGGTCTTCCTGCCAGCCGTCCGATGGAATTGCTGGCGCGGCTGAAGGCGATCGAAGATTGGAATATTGCAAAGCTCTTCAGCTTCACAGCCGCCTGACGACTTCCATCCGGGCCTGATCGAGCGTCTCCTCGGGCGTCCCCGAAGCATCGATGATCTCCCAGGCGACCGCGCCGATGGCGAAATCTTCCTGCTTTTGCGCCACCGCGGCGTCGGCGTCGGAGGCGTCGGGCCCGCGCGAACCGACCCGGTTCAGCCGCGTCGGCAGGTCGGCGACCAGGAACAGCCCGTGGAAATTGGCGCCGGCCTCGGCCGCGGCTCGTTCGATCGCTGTGCGCTCATCCGGATTGGCAAAGACCGCGTCCGCAATCGCTGAAGAGCCGGCGCGGGCAACGCGCGCCGCCTTCTCGGTCAAAATCCGGTAGATTTTTTCGGTCACCTCGGGCCGATAGGCTTCCGGCGGCAGGCGGTCGTTTTCAGCCGCGCCGTGCAGCGCCTTGCGTTCGACGTCGGATCTGAAAACCAGCGCTCCCGGCACGGGCTGCAGCACCGGCGCGAGCGAACGCGCCAGCACCGATTTTCCGGTGCCTGATAATCCGCCGACGCCGACTATCGTCGGCTTGACCTGTGTCAACAGATCGAGCGCAAGCTTGAAATATTTCTTGGCCGATTGCGTGATCTTGCCGTGGTCTTCGGCGTGGGCGAGAGGCAGCCGCGCCGCCGTCACCTTGGCCCGGATCGCAGCGCGCAGCGACATGAAAAACGGCAGAGCGGCGATGCCGTCGCAATCCTCGATCCGGCACGCCGCGGCAAAATAGCCGTTCAAGACGCGGTTCGCGGCGCCCGGCAAATCGCGCTCGATCAGATCCATCAAGAGGAAAGCGAGATCGTAGAGCACATCGCCCGCGGCAAAAATGGGATCGAATTCCAGCGCATCGAAGGCTAACGGCTCACCGTCGATAATGGCGACATTGCCGAGATGCAGGTCGCCGTGGCCGCGGCGAACGAGGTTCTGCGTGCCGCGCGCGGTGAGGAGAGGGCGTAGCCGGGCAAAGGCGGCGAGTGATTTCTGCTCCAGGAGATCGACCAAGTAGCCCGGAAACACGTCGGCATAATGTTTGAACGCCGCCGTATTCTCGGTGACGAATCCTGGAACGGCCGCGATCCAGGAATTGGGCTCGACCGGTTTCGCGCGCTCGTGCATCGCGGCGACCGCAACCGCGAGCTTTCGCGTCAGCGTGTCGGAAAGCCTGTTGCGTTCGGCGAGACGATCGAGCGTCTTGTTCTCGTCGAAGCGCCGCATCTCGACGGCCCATTCCACCGGCTCTCCGGTGCCGTCTAAGGCGAGCTCGCCGGACGCCTCGCGGGTGATCGGCACGATGCGGCGGTAGAGCTCCGGCGCAAAGGCGCGGTTGACTTCGAGTTCGGCGGAGCACGCGGCCTTGCGCTTGGCCAATGTCGAGTAATCGAGAAAAGGATATTTCACCGCGCGCTTGACCTTGTAGACGACATCGCCGGCGAGAAACACAACGGCGGCATGGGTATCGATGCGCCGGACCGCGTTCCTTCCATCCTCGTTCGTTTTATCCTCATCTAATCCATGGATTTCGGCGCTGGCGAGCAGCTTGAAGACGTCCTCTTGGACCCTAGCCTCCTGGGCCTTTTGGGCCTCGCGGGTATTGGTGGATTGCTGTGGGTCAGCCATAAGCAAAATTAGCCTGAGCCCGGCGCTTGCGAAAGCGCGATGCTTTGCTGCGATGGCCAACCCGAGACCCGCTCGGCGGCACAGTTCCGGCCGGAGTCGGGAACCTGAGTTCCAGCCTGATCGGGGTACCTATGATTACCAAAATCTTCACCGAGCCGATTTTTTGTCAGGAACCTTCCGGCATCGACCGCGTTCGAGGTCGAGGCACAAAAGGTCGAGGCCCAATCGTGAAGGGGTTTCCTCGTCGGTTTGGGAATTTTTCGCTGCGGGATCTGCTCCTGTCGGGCGCGTTTCGGCGTGGCCGGACGGAACACCGGCGCCGGAAGCGGTCGCGGGCGGATCGGCCGGGCGAGGCGTTCTCGCGCCCCGACCACCCAGCGCCCGATCGCCACGTCCTTGACTATCGCGTGCTCGACAGCGTGCGGCTCGGCCTGGGAGAGTTTTATGCCGACTCCTAAGGATCCCATTGGCGCGCCAGGCGCCAACGGCACTGCCGTTCCCCCAGCCCCCATCCGCCAGGCCAGCGACAAGCTCAATGACGAGATCACCGAGCATCTCAACGGCAAAGCCGACGCCGATGCCCATCCGCAGTCTGACTCTCACGGCTTGGCGGAACTGCTCGACGCCATGCAGGCAATGAAGGTCGGCGATTTTTCCGTCCGCATGGCCAGCGACCACTCGGGCATGATCGGCAAGATCGCCGACACCTTCAATGAGATTGTCGCCTCCAATCACGCGCGCCTCATGCGCGCTGAAGAGGGCAGGAGCTTAGCGCTCGCCGCCGGCCAAATGGGCTCATGGGATTGGGACGTCGTCGCCGACGCCTGGCGGTGGGACGACGGCGAGTACCGCATTTTCGGCGTCGCGCCGCGAAACTTCAAAATCAGCGCCGACAATATCCGCGCGCTGATTCATCCCGACGACTGGCGGCCGCTCCAGGAAGTCGCGCAGAGCATGGCGGCAGGCGCGCGCACGCAACAGATCGAGTTTCGCGTGGTGCGTCCCAACGGTGAAATCCGCTGGTGCATCGGGACTGCGGCGGCGAGCGTTGACGCCGCCGGCAAAGTGGTGCGCATCTCCGGCGTCACCATCGACGTCACCGACCGCAAGGAAGCCGAGGAACGTCAGGTCCTGTTGGCGCGCGAGGTCGATCATCGCGCCCGTAACGCGCTTGCCGTCATTCAATCCATTATCAGGCTCACCCGCGCCAAATCGGTGGACGACTATGTCCAGGCGATCGAAGGCCGCATCAAGGCGCTGGCGCGCGCGCATACATTATTGTCGGATTCGCGCTGGAACGGCGCGGACCTGGCGACTTTGGTTGCCGACGAATTGGCGCCGTACCGGGGCGGCGACAAGATTCAATGCAAGGGCCCGGACATTTCACTGCAGCCCGCGACCGCCCAAGGCTTGGCGCTGGCGCTGCACGAACTCGCCACCAACGCCGCCAAGCATGGCGCGCTGTCTTCGCCAGCGGGCAAGATAAAGCTCGATTGGGATCTGCAGCCGGATGCGCTGACGCTTTACTGGGTCGAGAACGGCGGCCCAGTCATCACCGCGCCGTCGGCGCGGAAATTCGGCTTGAAGGTGATCGTCGCCAGTATCGAGCAGCAGCTCAACGGCAAGGCCGCCTTCGACTGGAATCCGAAAGGCCTGCACTGCGTGTTTTCGATACCGCGAAGCGAATTGACAAAATCCCGTGCGTTCTGTTCTGCGCGCGACGGCGCCGAGAGGAACGGCGTCGCTGTCGGCCTGGAAAAACAGGATCGGCCGCGCGTCCTTCTGGTCGAGGACGAGGCGTTGGTGGCGATGATGATCCAGGACACGCTCGCCGAGTTCGGCTTTCAGGTGCTTGGGCCGATCAGCACCGCGTCCGAAGCCTTGGCGGCGGCGCGGGAACGGCACATCGACGCGGCGGTGCTCGACATCAATCTGGGCGACGGTCTCGTCTATACGGTGGCCGAGATCTTGGCCAAGCGCGGCGTGCCGTTTATTTTCGTCACCGGCTATGACGCCGACAGTATCGATTCGCGGTTCAGCGGCATTCCGGTCCTGCAAAAGCCGATCGAGCGCGAATCGCTGCAGCGGATTTTCGTGCTAGGCGGCGAGCGGGCCGCGACCGTCAACTGACGATCAGCGATCCAAATCCCCTGGTTCGCCGTGGGGACATTTTTTTGCTTATTGTCCTATTTTCTCCGACACACCATATGCTGGGGTCTGGCGCAGAAACGATTCGCGCGCGGTGACGTGATCCATTGCGGTTCCATGACGCCGACATCACGTCGCAAGTGACAATTCGAAGTAAGTGACAATTCGAAGCAAGTGACAATTCGAAGCGAGTGACAATTCGAAGCGAGTGACAATTCGACGTTTTGGCTGAGGCCCCAGGAAACTCACGAGAGACGACGATGAAGCTTTTCAGATGCCAGCATTGCGGGCAGTTGCTCTATTTCGAGAACGGCTATTGCGAGAAATGCTCGCATCGCCTCGGCTTCATCCCGGACATTATGAATCTGTCCGCGCTGGAGCCCGACGGCGACGCCTGGCGGGCGCTCGCCGTCGACAACAAGCTTTATCGCTTCTGCGCCAATGCCGAGTTCGCCGTCTGCAACTGGATGATCGAGGCGAATTCGCCGGACGCTTATTGCGCCGCCTGCCGGCATAACCGCACCATTCCCGACACCGGCGTGCCGGAGAATGTCGCCGCCTGGCGCAAGATCGAGCTCGCCAAACATATGCTGTTCTACACGTTGATGAAGCTCGACTTGCCGCTCGACGAGAAGGACGACGACGGCAGTTTGCGTTTGCTGTTCGATTTTCTGGCGAGCCCGCCGCAGGACGAGGAGGCGCGCGTCATGACCGGCCACGACAACGGTTTGATCACCGTTGCGCTCGAGGAGGCCGACGATGCCGAGCGCGAGAAGCGGCGCACCATCATGCACGAGCCCTATCGCACGCTGGTCGGCCATTTTCGTCATGAGGTCGGACATTATTATTGGGATGTGCTGGTGCGCGACGGCGGCTTGGTGGCGTGGCGCAAGATTTTCGGCGACGAGACCGTCGATTACGGCGAGGCGGTGCAAGCCTATTACGCCAATGGCGCACCGCCGAACTGGCAGCAAAATTTCATTACGGCCTACGCGACGTCGCACCCATGGGAGGATTTCGCCGAGACCTGGGCGCATTATTTGCACATTGTCGACACGCTCGAAATGGCGCGCGCCGTCGGCATCTATGTCCACCCGCGGCTGGCGGAGCCGGGCGAACTCGACGCGCAGGTCAATTTCGATCCCTATCGGGTGCGCGAGCCTTCGCCGCTGATCGAGACCTGGGTGCCGCTCGCGAGCGCGTTGAACAGTCTCAACCGCACCATGGGCCAGCAGGATATCTATCCGTTTATCCTGTCACCGCCCGTCGTCGAGAAGCTGAGCGCGATCCATGACCTTGTTCACGGCAACAAGCTCCCTGAGAAAATGCCGGCGGACGCGAAAACCGCCCGACGCGAAGTCGGCGACTTAGACGCTGTGATGTTGAATGATTTCTCGCGGGTTACCCCTTGAGCCAATTCCCCCTTGAGACTTGCGCAATTCCCTGTTCTGTTGCGCGCGGAAATCTCGTAACTGCCGCAAGCCGAACCGGTGAGGGAAATGCCGAAACTAAAGCGTAAGAAGGCGTCCCGCGCCAACGCGTCGCACAAAACCATCAAGGAAAAACTGATCGCCGCCGGCAAAGTGCTGGTGGGGGAGGGCCAGGACGACTTCACCCGCGGCCATATCTCGTTTCGCCTGCCGGACGATCCGGGCCTGTTCTTCATGAAGGCGCACAGCATCGGGCTCGACGAGATCACGATGGCAAACCTCCTCACCATCGATCTCGAAGGCAATGTGGTGGCCGGCACGGCGCGCCGGCACAGCGAGGTCTATATTCATTCCGAAATCCTGAAAGTGCGCGCCGACGTCAATTGCGTGATCCACACCCACCCGACCTATTCGACCGCACTGTCGGCGACCGGGCGGCTGTTGAAGACCTATTCGCAGCCTGGCGCATTGTTCTACGAGGCGCTCGGCATTTACGCCGACACCATCAATCTCATCCGCAGCCACGCCATGGGCGCGGCCGTCGCCCGCGCGCTCGGGCCGGGCCGGGCGGTGCTCTTGAAAAACCACGGCGTCGTCGTCACCGGAGCGACCATCGAGGAGGCGGTAATCTCGACCATCATGCTGGAGAACGGCGCGATGGTGCAGTTGCTGGCGGAAGCCGCCGGTGAAGTTGCGCCGGAATTCCCGCGCGACGACATCGAGAAGCTCAAGCACGACATCAGCCGGCCCGAGCAGTTCGCCGTCAACTTCGACTATCTAGTGCGCCGGGTGAAACGCCGCGGCGGATAACGGCGCATCCTCTACGGCCTCTCTCCTTGCAGCAGAGATAAGCACTGACATCCCAACTTATTGGAATGGGTGAGGGGCGCCCGGCGCGCGCCCTTCGCACCTTTGTTTGTTGCCGCCACCCGCAGACATCGTCAAGGAGTTTTCTTTCGGCAATTTAATGTTGAGACCGCGTTTATGTCCGAGAATTAATGCCCTCTCCAGGTCACCGTAAGACGGTTTGCCCAATTGTCCCGACAACGGCCGGGTGCTCCCGGCCAGGGACCCCATTGATCGAGGAGATAGAAATGATTCAAGGCAATCCCCCCACAAAAGGCCGGCTGTCGGCCCGCCGCATCACGCTGTTGGCATCCGTTGCCGGCGTCGGCGCGGCGTTGTTGCTCGCAGGACCTAACGCAAATTGGCCGCAGGCCTTTAGCGCGTCGACCGCAGTCGCGGCCGATTCGATCGCGCAGCATCCGGCCGGTTTCGCCGACCTTGTCGCCAAGGTGAAGCCCGCGGTGATTTCGGTGCGGGTAAAAATTCCGGCGTCAGCCGCTCCGGCGATGATGCAGGACGACGGCGATAACGGCGACAATCAGGAGCAAGTGCCGGCGCAGCCGGGCTCGCCGTTCGACAAGTTCTTCCAGCAGTTCGGTGATCAGTCCGGTCCACGGATGGGCCGGGGCATGCCGCAGCGGCATGAGACCATCACCGGCGAAGGCTCCGGCTTCTTCATCTCGGCCGATGGCTATGCGGTGACCAACAATCACGTCGTCGATCACGCCAAGTCGGTGCAGGTCACGACCGATGACGGGACGATCTACACCGCGAAGGTGATCGGCACCGATTCGAAGACGGATCTCGCGCTGATCAAGGTCGACGGCAAGTCGAATTTCCCTTACGTGAATTTCGCCTCGACGCCGCCGAAAGTCGGCGACTGGGTGGTCGCCGTCGGCAATCCGTTCGGGCTTGGCGGCACGGTGACGGCGGGCATTGTCTCGGCGCGCGGCCGCGACATCGGCGCCGGACCCTATGACGACTATGTCCAGATCGATGCGCCCATCAACAAGGGCAATTCGGGCGGACCGGCCTTCGACGTCGACGGCAATGTGATCGGCGTCAACACCGCGATCTACTCGCCGTCCGGCGGTTCGGTCGGCATCGGTTTCGACATTCCGGCCGATACCGCAAAGCTCGTCGTGGCACAGTTGCAGAAAGACGGCCACGTCACACGCGGCTGGCTCGGCGTGCAGATCCAGCCGGTGACTGCCGGCATCGCCGACAGCCTTGGCTTGAAGACAGCGCAAGGCGCGATGGTCGACGAGCCGCAAAAGGACAGCCCGGCGGCGAAGGCCGGCGTCGCGTCCGGCGATGTGATCACGGCGGTCAACGGCACGCCGGTCAAGGATGCCCGCGATCTTGCCCGCACCATCAGCATGATGGCGCCGGACTCGTCGATCAAGCTCGACATCATTCGTGGCGGCCAGCAGAAGACCATCACGCTGACGCTGTCGCAGATGCCGACCGATCAACATCAAGCGAGCGCCGATGACGGCAATGCGCAACAGCCGGGCGGTCTGCCGCATCTCGGCTTGCAAGTGGCTCCGGCGAGTGAAGTGTCCGGCGCCGGCGGCAAAGGGGTCGTCGTTACGGCGGTCGATCCGGACGGCCCCGCGGCGGAGCAGGGTTTTGCAACCGGCAACGTCATCCTCGACGTCGGCGGCAAAGCCGTCGCCAATGCCGGCGATGTGCGCCAGGCGCTGACCGACGCCAAGGCCCAAGGCAAGCATCAGGTGCTGATGCGCGTGAAGATGGGCGACGCCACCCGTTTCGTGGCGCTGCCGCTCGGCAATGCGTAAGCGTTGTTGATGATTGAGTAGTGTCCGCGCGCGGCGCGCTGCTTGGTCTCCAAGTCGAGCGCCGCCGGGCCGGTCGTGTGGGGATGGGTTTAGAAACCCGTCCCCATTCGTTTATCGGCCCGACATTTCATGACGAGGAGTTAGTGCAACTCGCCGATCAGCCGGTCGCTGTTGGCGTGCACGCAATCGCGCAACGGCGAGTAAGCGCGTTCGGCAGCGACCGCAAAGCCAAGCCCGTCCGACATTGCGCGTTCGGCGGCGATGCCGGCTTCGGTGAAGGCGAGGATTTTCTCCGCGACCATGAGCGTCGCTTCGTCCACCGCGTTCGGTGCGCCGGATGCAAACAGCATCAGCCGCGCCGAGAGCACGCCTTGCGCCTCGTAAGTGAACCGCATGGCCTCGATCATGTTGGTCCAGAAATCCATGTCGCCCCCGGATCGGCGCAGCGCGGCGTGAGACCGCGTGCTGCTGCTCGATCGGGCGAAGATCGCGCAAATTTTCTAAAATTGAGGCGGCGGAATGGATAAAATTGCTGGTATCCCGGCAAGTTTAAGGCGGCTTGCAGGCGCCGGAATGTTGCGGCCGGATCGTTTCTTTCACCTTGGCCGAGACCCCTCTCGGTTCGACGCGCGGACGGCGTGTTTTCATCTCAAGAAAAGCCTTTGACCGGTCAATCTTAATTCACGCTGTCGCGCCGATACATGTTGCGGCGCGTCGATATTGCACCGCGCGGGAGCAACATTACGCTGGTGTCGCACTGCGTGGAGTCATATTGCGCTGCGCCAATGGTGCGCCGCGCTAGATATATTGCGCTGCACTGCTGCCGGCTTGCATCGGTCTGCTTGAGGGATCACAACAGACCTACGGCTCAGCGCAATTTGTCGTGTTGCGGAGCGTGGGCGGGGATAAGCTTCGAACAAATCTCGCCATAAAAGAAAAATGCCGAAGGGGCCGGCACTGTCCGGATCCGCGGCACCAACGACAAGACCAAGGAGAAACGTTCATGGCCACGCCGCTGCAACATCAGAATCCATCCGACGCGCACGCGTCGAACGAGATGATCAAGCTCATTCGCAAGCTGCGCTGGATCGGCATGGACGAAGAGGCGCAAAAGCTTCAGACCGAGCTGACGCAGCGCGAAACCGCGGCCGAAGACAGTGTCGTGGCGACGCCGGGCGAGACGGACTGATCGCGCTGTCCCGCGCCGATCGGGATAAAAGGGCCGAGCAAGAATATTCACCGGAGGAATATCGCCGTCGAGGGAGAGAGTGCAATGGTAGCGGTTATGGCCTTAGGCTTTCTGGCTGCGGTCTGGGCGCTGGTGCTTTTGGGTTCGATCTATTTCAATCGCAATGTCGTCTGAGCGTTAAACAGCACGCTCGATAGTTTGCTCCTTCCGTTACGGACGCGATGTGGCGGCGCAGCGGGCTGCGCACAAGATGCGCGTTGGCTGTCTAGACGGCCACCGCCAAGGCACGGATTAGGTCGCCATAGAGCTCGTCGGCGTCTTCGAGACCGGCGGAAAACCTGAGCAGATCGCCGGGGCATGGCGACCCTTCGCCTTCGATGGAGGCGCGATGCTCGATAAGGCTTTCGATGCCGCCGAACGATGTGGCGCGTTTCCACAGATTGACGGCCGCCGCAACCGCGATGGCGGCGTTCTCGCCTTTCTTGACGCGAATTGAAAACATGCCGCCAAAGCCACCGCTCATTTGCCGCAAGGCGGTGCGGTGCCCGGCGTGGTGCTCTAGGCCCGGATAGAGAACCTCGGACACCGCCGCGTGCCCGACGAGCCGCGCGGCGAGAGTGGCCGCCGTCCGGGCCTGGCTTTTGACCCGGATGTCAAGCGTGCGCATGCCGCGCATCAGCAACCAGGCATCGAAAGCGCTGAGCGCGTTGCCGAGCTGGCCGCGTAGTTTGCGAATATTCGACCACAACGGCCCGTCGCGCGCGGTGGCGAGCGCGCCGGCGACCACGTCGGAATGGCCGTTGAGATATTTGGTCGCGGAATGCATGACGATGTCCGCGCCGAACGCGAGCGGCCGGGTGAAGATCGGCGTGGCTACCGTCGAGTCGACGCAGACAATGGCGCCGGCCGCATGCGCGATCTCGCAGATCGCCGCGATATCGCTGATGGTCCAGAGCGGATTGCTCGGCGTCTCGATCCAGAACAAGCCGGTCTCGCCGGGCCGCACTTCGGCGCGGACGGCATCGAGATCCGAAGTCTCGACGAAACTGACGCGGTGGCCGTATCTGCCGATGTCACGCAGCCACGAGCGGAAGCCCCAATACATCACCTGCGAGGCGATGATGTGCGTCGGCTTGGCCAAGGCCAAAAGGACGCTGGTCGCCGCCGCCATGCCGGAGCCGAACAGAAAAGCCTCCTCGGCGCCTTCGAGCGCGGCAATCAGGCTTTCGGCTTGCTGCACTGAGACGTTGTCGGTACGGCCATAGACATGCCCTGCCGGATAGCGGTTATCCGCATCGCGCAGAAAAGTCGCCGACATATGAATCGGTTGCGTGACGGCCTTGGTGATGCGCTCGTGCGCGCCGGGACCTTGGGCGGCGAGCGTCCTGATCGTGACATCGGGCCTGGTTTGATCGTCCATACGTGTTCGTCCACCCTTGTCGTCCAGTCTTGGCTTCGGACCAGGCAGCGCGCGGCGCAATAGACAATCACTATGACCGACTTTCAGTTCAAAATTTTTGACGCGGCTATCACAATATTTTGAGGCCGAGCACTGAATTTGTGTTTTGGCTCAACGCGGTATCGACGGGTGGAACAGCCGCGCCGGCGCTCGTGGGCGCTATCGTGCGTGACCCAATAGCACCATGGAGATCGCCGGCACGTAGGTGATCACCAGCAAAGCCAGGAAATTCACCAGAACGAACGGCAGCACGCCGCGATAGATCATGCCCATCGGCACGTTGAAAATGGCGCGCGCGGCAAAGAGATTGAGGCCGAACGGCGGCATGTAAAGGCCGATCGACAGATTGACCGCCATGATGATGCCGAAGTGCAGCGCGTTGATGCCCGCGGCTTCGACAACGGGCAACAACAGCGGCGTGAGGATCAGGATCGCCGCCGGCGGCTCGAGAAAGCTTCCAGCGACAAGGAGCCCGGCATTGACGAACAACAGCGTCTCCCAGTTCGGCAGGTGCATCGCGGTCACGGTGCCGATGAGATTTTGCGGAATGCCGCTCGTCGTCATCAGCCAGGAATAGACGCCGGCACCGGTGACGATGATCAGGATCTGCGAAATCAAGGCTGACGACGAGACCACGATCTGCCACAATTCGCGCAAGCCCACCTCGCGATAGACGACCATCGCGACGAATAACGAGTAGACGACGGCGACGCCCGCAGCTTCCGTCGGCGTGAACACGCCGCCATAGATGCCGCCGAAGATGACGACGATGGTGCCGATGGCCCAGCTCGCCTCCTTGGTGGACGCCCAGATGTTCTTCCAGCGTGCTGGATCGGACAGCGGCACCATTTTTATTCTGGCATAGATCAGCACATAGACGGCGTCGACCAGGCCGATGAGGAGGCTCGGCAGAATGCCGGCGGTGAACAGTTTGATCGCCGACACTTGCGCCGACATGGCGTAAAGGATCATCGAGATCGACGGCGGGATGATCACGGCGACGGCACCCGACGACGTGATCAGCGCCACCGCGAAACGCTCCGAATAGCCGTGCTTGGTCAGCGAGGGGAACAGCAGCCGGCCGATGGCGACGACGGTGCCGACCGAGGTATGCGCCATGGCGCCGAACAGTTCCGACGACGCCACCGTCGTCACCGCGAGCGAGCCGCGCACGCCGCCGACGATGGCGACCACCCAATTGACGACGCGGTGGGCGATGCCGCCGCGACCCATGATCTCGCCGGCGAGGACGAAGAACGGCACCGCCAAGAGCGGAAAATTGTCGAGGCTGCCGAACATATAGGTCTGCACCACCTGCAACGGCACATGGGCGACAAAGAGAATCGCTGCTAATGAGGTGAGAATGAGAACGACGAAGATCGGCAGGCCGAGGATCAGCAACAGCGCCGGCAGGATGAAATAGACGAAGCCGGCCAGCATTTCAGTGCTCAGCGCTCAGTGCCGGGGTTTGGGTCGCGACTCGAAATGACGTCGTCGTGGCGCACGCCGTGTACGTAGAGGCGCACCGCGATCAAGAGCGCCATCAGCAAAAGCCCGACCGGCACCACGGCCTGCGGAATGACCAGCGGGATATTGGCGGCGTCGCTCCGCTGATCGAGCTCGGCCAACATGGTCATCACCGGCCAGGCGAAGACCGCGAGCGCGACGCAGGTCGCGATAGTGACGAGGTCCGAGAAAATCTCGAACGCCGCGCGCGCCCGCTGCGGCAATAGCGAGATGACGACGTCCATGCGGATATGGCGTCCCATAAAGCCGACCGGACCTGCGGCGAGAAAGACGCAACCGATCATCAAAAACAGCATCGCTTCCTCGGCCCAGGACAGCGACACCGAAAGAAAGTAGCGGCCGATAATATTGGCGAAATTGATGCCGACGCTTGCGATCAGCATCGCGCCCGCGGCGATCCGCAGCGCCGCCATCAGCGCCGCCGCGGCGCGGCGTAAGATCTCCCGCATGAGGTGGTCAGTTCTTGGCGGCGGCCGCGCGGACCATTTGCAGCATGTCGTGCACCGCCGGCTGATCCTTGGTGGCGGCATCGCCGACCGGATCGAGCAGCGTCTTCATCTGCGCCAAGTCTTCGGCCGAAAGCTTGTGCACGGTGCCGCCGACCGCGGACCAGTCGCTTTCAAGCTTTTTGGTAAAATCCATTTCCCAGGCTTGGGTCTTGGCCTGAATGGCGGCGCCGGAATCGATCACGATCTTCTGCAAATCGGCCGGCAGCGTATCGAGCCACGGTTTGCTGACGACGGCGATCGAGATAATAAATGTGTCGTTGGTCACGGTGACAACTTTGAGCAGATCGTTCATCTTGAAAGCGACGAATACCGAGAGGCCGGAAATGGTGCCGTCGATGGTGCCTTGATCGAGCGCCGGCACCACTTCGGACAGCGGCATGCCGATGCCGGTGGCGCCGAGCTTGGCCATTTTCTGGCGTTCCATTTCGGTGCCGTTGATGCGCAGCTTCTTGCCGCTGAAATCGGAGAGCTTCATGATGGCGTTCTTGGCGCCGTAGTCGGAAGCGCCGAGATCTTCGGTGGCGATGCCGACCATGCGCTTGGGCGCCGCGAGATCGAACATCGCCTTCTGCACGGCGGGGTCGTGGATGGTCGCCGCCGCATTGGCCTCGTCGCGGAACAGCATCGGGGTCGAGAACACGCCGAAGCGCGGATCGACGCCGACGAAGAAATCGACCGGCCCGACATAGCCCTGGATATTGCCGAGCTGAACGCCCTCGATCTCGCGCGGGATCGGGCCGAGCTGGCTCGCCGGATAGATCTGCACCTCGACGCGGCCGCCGGAGGCTTTTTCGACTTCTTCCTTATAGAACTTGATGAACTGGTGCTGGGTCTCGTTGATGGTCGCGGTGCCGATCTTCATGACGAAATCGGCGGCCGAGGCCGGAGCGGCTGGGGTCAAACAGGTCAGCACCGCGGCGACAACAGCAAAATTGTTCGCCGAAAACTTGGCACCCGCTGAAAACTTGGCGAAGCGACGGCCCGCAAGGAAATCGCAGGCACGAATTGCGCGTATGACGGACATTGTTCCCATCCCCGTTCCCGATGCTGTGACCGGCTTTTGGACGCGTCTTTTGGCCGGGAGGCCAGCGCGTTGGCTGCCGACTATAAAGGTCCGGGGGAACTTGCCAAGCGAGGTTTTGCCACGATCGAGTGGCCAAGAGGCGATTCGGTGTGTGGCGTACGGTTTTGCCGTCAGCCGGCGAGCTTGAAAAAGCCGACATCGACGGCACGGAAGCGGAAGCCGGTCTCGCAATAGACCAGATAATACTCCCTTCTTCTATTGACGGAGATTTGAACTGGCTTGTCAGAGCTCGGGCGCTAGCGCGTCGCGAGAACACTCTCCGCTATCTCCGCCGAGGCGTGCGGCGTGAATTGAAAGCGTATTTGGGACCTAGCCGATTTGCGTCAATATGATCAGCACCGCCGTCACGGTGACCGCGCCACCGATGCGGGTGGCGATCTGGGCAAAGGGCATGAGCTGCATCCGATTGCCGGCCGTGAGAATGGCGACGTCGCCGGTGCCGCCCTGTCCGCTGTGGCAGGCGGTGACGATGGCGGTGTCGATCGGATACATTTTCAACCAGCCGCCGACAAAGAATCCCGTGGCGATGATGGACACCACGGTCGACACGATGGTGATGAGATAGGGCACGGTGAACGCGGCCACCAGTTTGTCCCAGGGCGTCAGCGCGACGCCGATGGCAAAGAGCAGAGGATAGGTGACCGCCGTCGAGAAGAACTTATAGACATGGAAGGAGCCGAGCTGCAGCGACGGCGACACCGCCCGCGCCAGTTTCAGCATGACGGCGATGATCAGCATCGCCACCGGCGCCGGAAAGCCGAACAGCCGCTGGGTCAGCGCGCCGATCAGATAAAGCGTCACCGCGGTGACGACGGCGGCGCCGATGGTGGCCACGTCGACATGGGCCTCGTCGTTATCTTCCTCGAATTCAAGTTCGTCATGCTCGCCGGGTTGCAGGCGGCCTTCGCCGGTGAGATGCGGATATTTCTTGCCGACATAATTGAGGGTGCCCGCCAGCAGAATGGCGGTCAGGCTGCCGAGCATGACCGGCGGCAGCACCTCGGCGAACAGGTCGCCCTGCGGCTGGTGCAGGATCTGCGAATAGCCGATGGACAGCGGGATCGCGCCTTCGCCGACGCCGCCGGCCATGATCGGGACGACGACGAAAAAGAACGTGTGATAGGCGCCAAGACCCAAAATAATGCCGACCAGCGTGCCGACCAGGCCGCCGGCGACGGAGCCGGCGGCAAGCGGGACGAAAATCTTGAGAAAGCCTTTGATGAGAACGCCGCGATCCATCCCCAATATACTGCCGACGATGATGCAGGAAATGAACAGATATAGAAAATTCGAATCCTTGGTGAACTGCGTCACCGAGTTCAGGATCGAGGCCGGCAACAGATGATGAAACGCAAGGAACGACGGGATGAACGTGGCAAAAATCGCCGCCGCGCCGATGTTGCGGATGATCGGAATGCGCTTGCCCAATTCGGCGCAGGTAAAGCCGCCCATCGACAGCAGAACAATCGCCATCAAGATGTCGGATGGCACAGTGCCGGTCGCGGCGAACCCTGCAATGACCACGAGCAGGATTAGAAACACCGGCAGCGGAATGATGCCGATCTTGAAATCGACGATCGACCACCAACCCTTGGGCCAGAACCCTTCGGTCGCGATTGGCGCCGGGGGCGCTATGCTCTGAGTTTCCTGCACCATGACGTCCTCCCGAACGCAACTCTTATGTTAGTGGGCAACTCTAGCGCATGTCTTCAAGCCGAACAATTTAAACCGGTGATCTCCAGAGACGACTATCGGCGTCTTGACGGACCTCGATCGTGTCCGCCGCATTCAAGTCTTGGTACTTCCGTATTGCAGGACCTGCACCTTCTCGATGGTCACCAGTCCGCTCGTCATCATGCCGTCGAGGACCGGCAGAAAGGCATCGATCTTTTGCTGCGAATCGACGATTTCGACCACCACCGGCAAGTCCTGAGACAGGCGCAGGATCTTGGTGGTGTGAATGTGGCTCGAATGGCCGAAGCCGATATGGCCGCGCAGCACGGTGGCGCCGCCAAGCTGCATTTCGCGTGCTTTCAGGACGATCGCCTCATGCAGCGGCAGGCGATTGAACTTGTCGTCCTCGCCGAAAAAAATACGGAGCAGGACGGCGTCGCGCGGTATCTGCATGCTCAGGTCCACTTCATCGCGTTGATCGCACCGGCGAGTAGCGCCCCGGCCCAAACGGCGACCAGGCAGAGTGCCACCGACAAGCCGATATTGGTGCCGGCGCGAAACCACTCTCCGTCGTTCATCAGGTTCAAGGTCTGCAAGCTAAACGAAGAGAACGTAGTATAGCCACCGCAAATCCCGACCATCACGAATTGCCGTCCGGTACTGCCAACGAAGACCCTGCCATCCGGACCGGTGAGTGTCGCGAAGAATCCGATGATGAACGAGCCGACCACGTTAACGATCAAAGTGCCCCATGGAAATGTCTCACCGATCCACTGAGCCGCCAGACCCGAACACCAATATCGTGCAATTCCGCCAAGTGCGCTGCCAACCGCAATCCACAAATATATTGCCATGGAACCTGCGATCTCCGTATTTGAAGTTTCGATACGTCTTTACCCAGACCGCCGGTAACAAGGTGCGTTTGCGCCTGCGTCAAAGCGACCGCACGCAACGGGCAACCAGACAGTGGGCAATCAGACCTGGAGGCAGCCGAGCCAACAAAAAACTCCTACCGACGCCAAGCGCCCGGCAGGAGTCATCAGCCTCATCGGCGGTTACGGGGGGACTCCATCCCAACTCTATTTTAGTCGGGACGAGAACAAGGGCAAGCCAGATTAACGCTGGAATTGCTTCCGCGCTCGCCAATGATCCGGATCATTCAGGCTACGGCGGGCATTTCGCTCGGCGCTGTGTCCGGCTCGCTGGCGTTCTCCGCAGCCCGCTCGAGCCCTGGATACAGGCGGTCCGAGTTGCCGCCGCTATAACGGAATTCGCTCTGCGCGATATGGGCGTTGTTGAGTTCGCGCAATCTCGCGTCCGCCTCGCCGTAAAGGAAGGCGAGGAAGGCGAAGCGCTTGCCGCGGGTCACGGGGGTGACCTGATGCAGCGCGCCGCAGGAGAACACGATGGCGCCGCCGTGCGGCGCCCGATAGGTGCGGGTGCCGAATTCGGGGAAAGTGAGATCGCAGCCGTCGTAATCGCCGTTGAGATTGATGGTGACGGCGAAGCGGCGATGTTGCGCCCCGGCATTGACGTTGTCGCGATGCCGGTAGAAGTGCCCGCCGATGGCGCTGTCGTAACA